>JAHIQC010000377.1 GCA_018902765.1 Actinomycetota bacterium
CCCCCGCCTACCGCCCGAACCGTCGCGCCATCTCCTCGGCGATGCGATCGATCGACAGGATCTCGACGTCTTTCACCGGCAGTGACTGCAAAAAGTCGCGGCCGTAGCCCTTGTGGAGCACGCGCGCGTCGGCGATCACGAGACACCCGGTGTCTGTCTTGCTGCGGATCAGCCGACCGGCGGCCTGCTTGAGCTCGATGACCGCCTCCGGCAGCGCATAACGCTTCCACGCCGCACGGCCCTCGCGCTCCTCGCGCTCTTGAGCGAGCGGGTCGTTGGGGCGCCCAAAGGGCAGGCGCGGCACCACGACGCAGCGCAGGGTGTCGCCCTTGGCATCGAAGCCTTCCCAAAACGACTTGGTCGCAAAGAGCGAGAGTGCTTCGTCGGCCACGAACTCGTCGCGCAGACGCTTGGCGCTCACTCCCCGGCTTTGCACGATGAGCGATACGCCCGAATCTTCGAGCTTGGGTTCGAGAGCACGATAGAGCGCATCCATATCGCGGCGGTTGGTGAACAGCGAAAGCGTGCTGCCACCCATCGCGAGGTGCACGCGCTCGAGCAACCGCTCCAAGTCCGCAAGGTATCCGGGGGTGTTGGGCAGCGCCATGTCGTTGGGCACGAACACGGCCATCTGGTTCTCGAAGTCATACGAGCTCTCAAGCCGGTGCGATGTCCAGGTCTCGGGAGCCAGACGGTCAAGCCCCACCGCTCGCGTGAAATGCGAGAAGTCGTCGCCTGCCGCGATCGTGGCCGAGGTGTACACGACCGAGTGGGTGCCGGGGTAGAACTCCTCGGCAAGTACCTCGCCCACGTCCAGACGCGCGGCGATGAGGCGCTCGGTGGTCACGTTGCGACGCTTGTCGAGCGAGAGCCAGTAGACGTACTCGGCCGCATCGCCCGCGATGACGGTGACGAGCCCCTCAAGCTGGTCGGCCACGCGCGTGAGAAGCCCTGCCAGATCGGCGCGCGGGTCGGTGAACTCCCCGCCACCTTGCTCGAGCAGGGTCACGAGTCGCCTGCCGCTGTCGAGCACCGCCTCGAGCTTGCGCGCGAGCGATTTGCCCACGCTCTCGACCGGCCCCCAGCCCCCCGAATCGCGCAGCTGCGCATCGACGCGAATGTCGCAGCTGTCATAGCCGCTATCGGCGACCTTCAGGCCTAGGTCCTTCACGAAATCGAACAGCGATCCCACGAGCACGCTCGCAGAGTTCAGCGCCTCTTCGATGGAGACGAGCTCTGCCAGCAGCTCACCATGAGTACCTGCCGAGGACCGCACTTTGCGTCGGACCGTATCGATAACGCCTCCGCGCCCTTTGGAGTGAAGGGCCGAGAGCGTGACCGCGAGTTCCGTGTGGCCAGCCTCGAGCGTGAGTTGTTTGCGTGCCTCGGACTCGGCCGAGTGCGCCTCATCCACGATCCAGTGGCGAACGGGAGGCAGGATGCCGCCCTGGGCCACCACATCGCGAAAGAGCAGAGCATGGTTGGTGACTACGATATGCGCGCTGCAGGCCCGTCGGCGCACTCCGTGCAAGTAGCACAGGTTTGGATAGTAGCGGCAGCGCTTGCGTGTGCAATCGGCGACAGCGGCCGCGACGGCGCTTTTGACCTCGCGACGCCAATGAACGTTCGTCGCGTCCAGGTCGCCCCACGAGCTTTGCGCGATCCACGCCAGCAAGGCCGCGGCAGCCACGATCTCGGCTTCCGGAGCCGCGTCGCCCAACTCCGCGGCGAAGCGCTCGAGTTTGCGCAGGCAGGGGTAGTGTTCGTAGCCCTTGAGCGACACGTAGCGCAGCTCACCATCAAGCGCCTCGGCCAGCGCCGGCAGCTCGGAGTACACAAGTTGGTCCATGAGCGAGTTGGTCTTGGTGGCCACGCCCACGCTGACGCGATTGGCCATCGCGAAACGAGCGGCCGGCACGAGGTAAGCCACCGACTTGCCCACTCCGGTGCCTGCCTCGATCGCCGCATGCGCGCCGTTGGCGAACGCCTCGGCGACGGCTTGGGCCATCCGCGCCTGCTCCTCGCGCGGCTCGAAGCCCTCATACATGCGTCCTGCGATGCCTTCGGGCCCGAACTCGGCCGTGATCTGCTCGACCGGTGGGCACTCGCATTCGAAATCCTCGGCATCGCGCATTGCCTCGGGCTTGTCGGTCGGAATCCGGTGACGGCGCGCTTCCTTGAGGTCGAACGATGCCTTGGAGCCGCGGCCGGACGTGTGTGCCGCCGCCATGTGCGCGACGACCTTTCGCAGCGGCCATGTCGCGCTGGGCGCTAGAAGCGAAAGATGCGTGAGCAGCCCCGGAGGCATGGCGTCCAGTCCGCACAGCATGACGCGCCACAGAAACGCGAGCGCCTCGGCGTCGTCGGTCGCGCGGTGCGTGGGCTTGTGCGCGCCGAACGCGAGCGCGAGATCGTACAGGCGGTGCGAGGACATCCGTGGCAACGCCACGAGTGCAAGCTGAAGTGAGTCGAGCCACTCTCCGCGAAAGCGCGCCTGCCCGGCGGCTCGTACAAGAAAGCCTCGATCGAACGAGACGTTGTGCGCGACGATGTCACGGCCCCCGGCGAACTGCGCGAACTGCGTCGCGGCACCCTCGGGGCCCGGCGCCCCTTCGAGCATCGCGTCCTCGATGCCGGTGAGCTTGGTGATCTCGATGGGCACCGGCCGACCAGGGTCCACCATCGTATGAAAGCGGTCGAGGATCTCAGGGCCTTTGCAGCGCAGCGCGGCGATCTCGATGATAGCGTCGCGATCCGGATCAAAGCCGGTCGTCTCGATGTC
>JAHIQC010000378.1 GCA_018902765.1 Actinomycetota bacterium
CTTCGAGGAGACGTCCGGATTCGACTCAACGACGCCCTGACCGACCGACAGGCTGATCTGACTGTCGCCGTACAGCATCACGACGGAGCTCGACCCTATGGACAATACCTGCCAAGGAGTGCCGGTGACCACACCATTCTGTGGAAGCGAGTACTGGGTGTTGTTGTAGAGCAGAACGGCCTTCGAGACCCCGTCTTCTACCACGATATTCAGAAGATAGAGCGTGCCTGCCTCGCCCTCAGGCGTGGCACTGGCATCGGTCGATGCGTCGACCTCAGGTGCCGGCTTCACCAGCGGCTCGAAGATATCGCGAAAGGTGAACAAATCGCTTAGGGGAATATCGCTAGGCTCGATCGGCACCATGGCCGTCTCGGCCGGCGCGGTACCGGTGGCGGACTGCGACGTCGTAGTCCCGAGACCTTGAGTGATAGCCTCATTGACGGCGTTTCCAAGGAAGAACGTCATCACGA
Source organism: Actinomycetota bacterium (assembly GCA_018902765.1). GTDB lineage: Bacteria > Actinomycetota > Coriobacteriia > Anaerosomatales > JAHIQC01 > JAHIQC01. The sequence goes on from JAHIQC010000378.1 coordinate 471, forward strand.
CTACAACCACGACGCCGGCGACCGCCAAAAAGGCCAGCACAGCTCCGACGATAAGCACGATCTTGCCGGTGCTCGTCGAGAAGAACCCTGGCTTCGCGGTGGGGTCGGGCAACGGGCTACCGGTAGGTGCCGCGCTCTGGGGAGTCAGGTCGTCAACCATTGTTCTCTCCTCGCCCCCCTACTGTGCGGCGGGCGCCGCGGGGACAGTTGTCTCCTGCGACGTCACCGGATCGATGGTATAGATCTCAACGACTATCTCGGCCCTGAGTGGTATGGCCCCCGAGACCGTTGAAGTGGTTTCGGCCGCTGCGTCGACCTCGCCCGGGAACACCGAAAACTCCGTGATGCGTACCTGACGGGTGATCCGTCGAAGTCGACTCATCAAGTCCACTATGTCCTGCCATGTACCTGCCACCGTAATAGTGATCGGGATGGCCTTGTAGCCCTGATTGGCGACAGGCTCAGTAGGCTCGAGCGTAGAGAACTCCAGCCCGGACTCGTTGATCGTGTCCTGGAGCTCGATGATGAACTCGGGAAGCTGAGGACTCTCCGGCAGCTCGTTCGCGAGCCGAAGCAGCTGGGTCTCGGTTTGAGATGAGTTGAGCTTGATCTGCTGTCTTTGCGACAAGAGCGTGCGCGCGGCGGCGACATCCTGCTCGGACTGGTCTATCTGCGTGTCGAGTCGGCCCATCGCGCTCAGTTGCGGCACGATAATCAGGAACACCGCGAGTGCGGCCAGAATGACAGCACCGACGATAACGGCTATGAGTTTCTGCGTAGAGTTCAGCTTCATCGCTGCAGCCTCATTATCATGGAGCGGGTGTGGTCGGCGGGGCAGGAACGCTCGATGGCGCAGTGCTGGCAACTGGCTCGGGACGCACGACTTGTGCGGACATCTCAAACTCGATGATCGGTGCGTCCGCTGCGGTGTTCACTGTCTTGAGCGAGTTCTCAAGCCACACGTTGTACAGCAGATCCAAACTGGACAACCGCACGAGCGTCTTGGCCACGGCCTTATGTCCTGCATCCGGCACATCATCTGGACTGTCGAGCACCTGTCCGAGCATGCTGAGCCCATCCACTTCGCTCCCGTCGAGGGATGTGAGCCAAGCATCGGACGGCAGCACGAGAGACAGCTCGTTCACGAGACGTCCCCACTCGACGCGCTGCGACAGCGCCATGGCGGCCGTTTGCTTTCGAGCCTCGAGCTCACTCTCCTTGAGCTCAAAGACCTTGAAAGTCTCCGCCTGGGATCGCACCTGATTAGCTGCATCGAGATTCGACTGCAGCACGGAGTTCTTCTGGCTCACCTGATACGCGAGGAAACTCCATACAAGGACCAGGACCACGAACACCAGAAGGGCGGCTGCGAACACCCACACGAGTCGCTGCTCGAACTTGCGCTTTTCCGTTATCTCCGGAGGAAGCAGGTTGATGCGTATCATGACTACGACGCACCCCCCATGGCTAGGCCGATAGCGGGAGCGGAGCCCATTCTGTCAGCAAACACCATGTCCCTCAGTGACGGCGCAATCTGAATCTGGCCCAACGGGTCGCTCAGAATGACCTCGGCCTGAAGCGCCTTGGCCAAGTAACTGCCCATGTTGGTCAGCTGTGCGCCACTACCGGTGATGTATATGCGCTTGATCGTACGGACCTGAGACGCTTGGGTCAGATAGTAGTCGAGCGAGCGGCGCACCTCAGCGATGAACTTGTTGATCTCTCGCTCGAGAGCATCCTGGGCCGCTCGAACGGCGGGATCATCAGATGCAGGCGACGTACCGTCGATGTCCGGAAGACCGGCGCGGATCTTGAGTGCCTCCGCCTCGTCGAACGTGAGGTTCAACACATTCGCGATCGCCTGGGTGAACTGATTCCCGGCAATCGAAGACATGCGAGTGAATCGCGGTACGAACTTTTCAACCACCGCGATGTTCGTGAGACCCGAGGAGATGTGAATGACGCCCACAGCTTCGGTGGGGTCCTCGTCCTCGGCAGGCAGCACGAATTCGCCGGTACCCAGAAGCGCCCTGACGATTGAGAACGATGTCACGTCGATTCTGCTGAGCTTGAGTCCCGCACCTTCGACTGCTGCAACAGAGTTCGCGATCATGTCGCGTTGTGCGGCAACGAGCAGGACTTCCATCATGTGCTCATCGGCAGGTGTCATATAGTCACCGATGATCTGGAAGTCCAGGATGGCATCTTCTACAGGAATCGGGATGTAGTCCTGGGCCTGATACTGGATCGCGCCTTCGAGCTCGGTGCGCTCCATGTACGGCAAGTCGATGAGACGAACGACGACCTTCTGGTTCGATACGCCGATGGCCACGTCCTTGCCCTTGAGCCCGGAGCGACGCCAGAGTTCCTTGATGGACGCGGAGACGGCATCGACATCGACGATCTCGCCCTCGACGACGGCACCAAGCCGCACGTCGGAAACCCCGTAGGCACTAAGAAGGAAGCCTGAGCCAGAGGGCTTAAGCTGTGCGGCTCTCACATGGTCTGTCGCGATGTCCAGCCCGATGGGTATTGGCTGTGAGCCGATAGACAGAACGCCCACAGGAGTCCCCCTTCTGCTACTACTGCTGCGATAGAGCTTCGACTAGTGCTACAACTGGAATGTACTCCCTGTGGGCGATTCTACCTGTTTGCCGCCCACAAGGGCAAGAGCAGCCATTTCTCATGAGGCTATCTGCGAGTCCACTGTCCGGCGAAGACCATGCCGCCTCCGGCAGCCGGCATGCTCTCGGGAAGTGCGCCCGCGAGGTTCGGGTCGATGTAGATGAAGATGTTCGGCTTGTCACCGTAGATGTTGCCAGCCAGGATCGAGCCCTTGAAGCCGGTGCTCGTGCCGTACAAGCCAGCGGTACCGTTGCAGAAGAGCGCGCCGTGGAAGTAGTCGTTCATGGTCACATCGCCCGGTGTCGTGATTCCCAAGCATTGCTCGGCAGAGACCGCGCCGCTCAACGGCTCAAGAGCTGTGTTAATGGTGACATCGCCGTTGCAGACCAAGGTGCCGTTTCCGACGTACTTCTTGACCTGGCCACCAAGGGTGAGGCTACCGTCAATGAACACGGTCCCCTCCACGTAGAGAATTCCTGTGGCGACATCGAATGCGAAGTCGTCATGGAGGCCTGATGCCGCGGGATAACCATTGCCAGACCATGCGCCAAATGACGTGGCGCCGATGACGAGGTCGTTCGTGCCTTGGTACAACGCCTTGGGTCCTGTGGCTTTGCCGATGTACTTGTAGTGTGTTGACGTGGCCCCGTTTGCGGCCAGCGGAATCGCACTCGTACGGGGGTTCAATACAGGCGCCAGCGCAGTATCGTAGGTGATCGGATCAAATGACAGCGCTTCCGTGGTGACGACGGTTCGCGCGGCTGGGCTGCCCATGTTGTTATCCTTGCTCTCCGCGATAGCCTTGGCGTACATCTCATCAATGTACTTGGCATCTATCCACGGGAGTTCAATGTCTGGAACCGTGTGTGATATACGACTGATGAACAGGCGCTTGTTGAGCTGATCTACCGGGTACGAGCCGGTAACATACAGATCGATCGGCGCGGCGTAGCCGAGCTTTCCGTTCCCGCCCATGACCAGGCTGCCATCACGAATGAGCAAAGGGCCGCCATCGTAGTCGGCGTTGGCCCACCATTCGAAGTCCCCACGCACATACATGGGGCCTACGATCGTGGCTTGGCCGTTCCAGCCCCTGCCGCCACCGACTGTGGTCGGGTCGCCTGCGCTGATGTTCATCTTCCACAGGTCAAGATAGAAGAAGCGCATCGAGACCGATTCGCTGGAATCGCTCGAACGACCCCTCGATGTCATGAGGTACTCGCCCATGATCGAGCCGGTGTTCTGCTCATCAACGGTGATGGTGTAGGGGCCGTCCGGTGTCGAGCCATACTTGGGAAAATATGCAGTACCTACGTTGGCAGGAGAGAAGGTCGCGAGTTCGCGATCA
>JAHIQC010000027.1 GCA_018902765.1 Actinomycetota bacterium
GGACATGGCGCCCTTCTGAACTAAGTTGTTGCCGCTCCTGCTCACGACGGAACTCAGACTGGAGATTCCTCCGGGATCTTGCGGAGTGAAGATGATCGTGGTGCCGGTATAGGACACGTCCCATGTCTGAGGCTCGTTGTTGCCACTCTCGCCCTCTTCGTTCATGGATGACGCATCGATGACAACAACAGCGCTGCCCTGCCCGCCTTCATCGACACTTACGTCCATGTTCATCGGGAAGACCTGGCCCTCAAGCGCCTTGAGCAGGGGGAGCACACACCCTTCATCTTCGGCCGCCTCTTGGTCGATGATGGTGATGTCCGTGATGGTGAAGTTGCCACTCCATGCCCCGTTGATGTTGATCTTTTCGATGGTGATGAGGCTCGCCGCGCCGTTGTCAGAGCGCTTGACGCGGATGGTGCCCTTGTCCTCGGGCAGTGTGACGCCCCACGAGACCTCGCCGCCAGAGGCCCCCACGGACTGGGTGGTCTTGCCGCCGACAGCCGAGTTCTCGGCCCACACGTCGATCGTGATATCGGCGCCCTTGTCGCCGGCCGCCTTCACGATTCCCTTGACGGTGTACTCTCCCGGACTACCGGTTATTGCCACCGCATCGATGACGCCGCGCTGCTCGAGCGATTCTTTCGTGAACTCCGGCATGCCCTTTGCCTTGCGCAGGTCGTTGATGACCTTGAGGACTGCCTGGTCGATCGCGAGGATCTTGCCGCCGGTCTCTGCCGGGGCGTTCACGGTCTTGTCGCCGGTCGTGATGGCAGTGCGCGCGGTTTCGGTGAGAATGCGCTTGATATCGCCAGCCTGCAGCTCGGGGTTGAGCGCCTTGAGCATGGCCGCCGCCGCGGTGACGTGTGGCGCGGCGAAGCTGGTGCCGTCCTGGCGCACAGAGCCTCCGGCGTCCTTCATGCCCACGACCGCCTGAGTCCCCGGAGCTGCGAGTGTGACCTCGTAGTTGGGACTCGCCTTGCTACTGTACTCGGCAAGCTTGCCATCATTGTCGACAGCGCCGACCGTGATCATGTTAGGGAGCGCGAGCCCGCTCGGGTAGCGCTTCGACCCGTCGATCTGGGCACCGGTGTTGCCGCCGGAGCATACGAACAGTACGTCGGGATGCTCCTCGGCCATCTTCTCGAAGAACTTCTTGTAGGCGGCGGCCGTCGCAGGGTGGGCCTCGGCGTTGCCCCATGAACAGTTGATCACCTTGGCCTTGCCTTCGACCTGCTTCTTGAGCGCTATCAGGTCCCCGAAAGCATAGGTCTTCCCGTCGGTGTGGGTGTACTTGGTCGGGTCGTCGGGATCAGGCGTGCTAGTGGTGTCGCCGTAGCGATTGGAGAAGATGTTGGTCACCGAGATCTTCATCTTGTTGCCCAGAGGCCCGGCGACTCCGGACGGGCCACCGTTGTCGGGGTCTCCGCCGATGATCGTGCTCACTCCGGTGCCGTGGCTGCCCGCTTCGTTCACCGAACCGTCGTCGTAGGTGTTCGGGCCATTGAGCTCGCCCTCCTCGCCGTCTGTGAACTCGAGCTTCACGTTGTTTCCGTCGAACTCGTTTTCCGCACCGTCGCCCGGCTTGTAGATTCCGCTGTCGGTCACGCCCACTTTCACTTCGGTGAGCTCGATGCCCGCGCCCTTGATGTAGGTCCACGCCTGGCCCACGCCGATGGCCTTGTACCCGTCACCGGCTCCCTCGCCATAGATCGGGTCATCATACGGGTCGACGCGTACGCCCCAGATCTCGGCGTCCAGATAGGACTGCTGGTTCGGGAATGCGAGCGCCATCTTCTCATTTGCTGAGGCGGTATCGAGCGCCGCCACAAGGTCGGCTTCGGTCTTGCCCGGGAACTCGATCTGATACAAGCCGCCGAACTCGAGTTCGCCCACCACCGAGCCGTTGAGCTCCGCGGCGAGCTTCTCGGCATCTTTGCGTCGGCCGTCGTCGGTGACCATGACGACGATCTGCCCCGCGGGCACTTCGCCCCACTCGGTTTGAACGAGCGTCGTGGCGTCCGGCAACTTGACCTCGGCGACGCCGAGCTTGGGCCCACCCCCGCCATCTCCTCTGCCGAAGAGGTACCAAGCGCCGGTGCCGATGCCCGCAAGCAGTACCACGCCAGCGATCGCTGCGATAGCGATCAGCCAGCCGCGGCCTGGCTCGCGAGGCGGCGCGGGCGGGACGCTGGCGGTTTGCGCAGGTGTTGGGGCGGGCTCGGGTGCGGGCTCGGCTACGGGCGCAGGGGCCGGAGCAGGTGCGGCAACGGGCGTGGGCTCAGGGGCGGCAACGGGCTCGGGAGCGGGAGCGGGTTGAGGAGCGGGCGCAGGCTCCACCTGGGCGAACAGCCCCGGGATGTCACGTGCTGGCAGCCACTCGCTCATGCTCGGATGCCATACGAGGTCATCGGCCGTGAGGCGCCCTTCTGCTGCGAAGTCGATCAGCTGCGGCCATGTGTACGGGCCGCCTTTCCACTCCGATCCGCCGTCCTTGCGTCCGACGTGCCAGCCCTCACCCATATCGACGCTCATGAATCGGCTCCCCTCGTACCCCCGAATGCCCCGCCTTCACATCGTACGACGGGTGCTATTTCGCGCTCAAGCGGCGAAATCAGCCATTCATCCCATCCAACTTAACAATCAATCCGTTCACCGACAAACCATGTACGGCTCGCAGCCACGCCAGTACAGTAATCATGAGTGTGCTTCAGGCACGTTCATAATGGGAGGGTAAGGCACATGAGGGAATCGCAGTCGGTGCGCGGCGAGGGGTCCTACGCGCTCAGCGTTCACGCCAAGGCCGTAGTCGTTGTGGCCATATTCGCGCTTTCGGTGTTCGCATCGCTCGCGCTCGCCCCCACGACGGCTTTTGCCCTGGAGAACGCGGTGTGCACCTCGTGCCACGGCACCACCATGCCCATGAGCGTCGCGGCTGTTTCCCGCGATACCGCATGCAAGGCCTGCCACATCGGCTTTGCCGGTGCGCATCCCTACCATCAGGCTGGCGCCAACTGCGGGGCTGCGTGCCATCCCGGCTGGGGCGATGCGCTTCTGACGGCGACCCCGCGCTACACCGACCCGGTATCAGGCGCCGCATTCGCGACCGCCGCTTCCAAGAACACCCCCGCAGCCGCACTCCACGCGATCCACTCGGCCGCGCGATGGCCCGCCAACGCGGTCGCCACTTCGAGCGCGTGCGCGAGCTGCCACTCGGTTGCTGCCTGCAATGCTTGTCACACGGGAGCCATCTCCTCGGCACATGCCTCTCACGCCTCGACAGGCATGGGCTCGCTCACCGCTCAGACGCCCTGGACCGGCACGATCGGCTACGGAGTGGTCGGCGGCGATCAAACCCAGCGCACGTCATTCGCCGATTCTATCCAGTGCGCCTCGGCAGGATGCCATGATCTGCCCTCGACACAGGCGGCTCGCCCGGCGTTCGTCGAGGACTACAACTACGCGATAGGCGGAAATCCCAAGGACCCCGCGCAAGCGAGCAGCGCGATCAGCGTGACGGGCACCTGGCGCGTCCGTGCCAACACGCTCTACACCGGCAACCGCATGAGCTACAACAACGTCGCGGGCTCTACCATCACCGCTGCGTTCAGCGGCAGCAGAGTCGAGGTCGTTTCGGACAAAGACCCCTACCGAGGACAGGCCGAGGTGCTGATCGACGGCGCTGTGGTCGGCTCCTTCGATAGCTACGCACCTTCCACGCAGACTCAGGCCGTCGTTTTCGGTTGCGATGTGTCCACGGGGCCGCACACGATCACGATCCGACCGACAGGTCTGAAGACCGCAGCGGCACGCGGCACATTTGTGGTGCTCGATGCCGTGAACGTGTACCCGACGGCGCGCGGATCTTTGGCGCCGGATTGCACGTCATGCCACTTCGCGCAGGAGCCGGAGCATGACGCGCGTCCCCAGCACGAGGTCGTGTTGCCCGCATCGTGCGCTGACTGCCATACCGGGACCAACCTCATGTCGATCCACGAGACTGATGCGTACGGCGATCCTCTCGGCTGCATCATCTGTCACGGCACATCCGATGCGACGGTGAAGGCCGCGGTGCTTGCGAAAGACACGAGCTGCGACGCGTGCCACGGATCCGGCCATGCGCTGGACAAGGCGTTCTGCTACGGCTGTCATACTCCGGCGCTACGCACCTATCCGGGCCAGCTCGTTGCCGACACCCACAATCACATGACGGCCACGGTTGGGAGTTTCAGCACGCTCACGAGCCTGCTCGGCTCACCCGTGAACACACCCGAGTGCGCGTCATGTCATCGCGGCCACAAGGGCTTCTGGGACTCCTCGGCAGGTAACGATTTCTGCTTCAATTGCCACGCACAAGGCCTTGATAACTCGGGATGGAAGCCCGCC
>JAHIQC010000028.1 GCA_018902765.1 Actinomycetota bacterium
CTCTGCCTTGCGAAGGCAGCGCTCTCCCAACTGAGCCACGTCCCCGATTGGTGCACCTGCGGCAGGCCGCAGAGCATTCAATAGGATGCCGACCGATTTGCAGATTGTCAATGACGAGCTAGCTATACATCCGAACGATAGCCTCGACGAGTGCCTCGATGGTCGAAGGCTCGGCCTCGATGCTCACCGTGAACCCGGCATCGCGCAGGGCGTCAGTGGTCACCGGGCCGATACTGGCCAAGTTGATGCCCGACATGACCGCCGAGGAATCGACGCCTGCATCCGACAGAAACTGCGAAAGATGCCGCACCGTCGACGGGCTCGTGAATGTCACGACATCAACCGCGCCGCTGGCGAGCAACTGGGCCACGCGCGGCTCCGGGATTGCTGCAACCGTACGGTAGACCGGCACCACGTCGACCGAGCAGCCGAGCTCTCGCAGGGTCTCGGGAAGCACCTCGCGCGCCTCCAGTGCCCGGGGGACCAGAACGCGCCAGCCCGGCCCTGCGCCCAGCTCCCGAAATGCCTCGATTAGACCTTCGGCGCGGAACTCATCGGGTACGAGGTCCACGCCAACACCGAGCTTCTCTAGCGCGCGTGCCGTCGCACTACCCACGACCGCGACCTTCACGGTGCGAAATGCCTCAGCCGCATCGGTGGATGGCGGGAAGTGCTTCGTGAATCTCTCGACCGCATTGACCGAAGTGAGCACGACCCAGTCGTACGTCGACAGAGCAGCGGCAGCACCCTTGATCGCAGCCGTATCCTCGGCATCCACGATCGCGATCACGGGCGCGGCGATCACGATGGCACCCAACGCGCGCAAAGGCTCGCTTAGGGCGCGAGACTGGTGATCGGCACGCGTCACGAGAATCGTGCGGCCCGCAAGCGGCTGGTCGTGCGTGGATGATGCCTGTGCCATTCGGCCTCCGAATGCGGCTTCTTAGGTCTCGAGAAGCTTGTCGACGCCACCTTCATCCGCGGCTGCACGAACAGCGGCTAGAATCTCGACCGCGCCAAGCTCCTTGAGGCGAAGCACCATTCGCTGCCCCAGATCGACCGGGTCGTCGGCAGCACCCTCGAGCCGATCGCGAAGAATGACGGTGCCATCCACCGAGCCGACCATCCCGTCCATGACGAGCTTGTCGCCCACGTAACGGCAGTACGCGCCGATGGGCACCTGACAGCCGCCATCGAGCATGCGCATGACGATACGCTCGGCTGTGACGCACTCCATGGTCTCCGGATGGCCGATGGCCTCCATGACATGGCGCATGAACTCGTCGTCCTCGCGGATCTCGATGCCGATGGCGCCTTGGCCCACAGCCGAGATCATCTGCTCGGTGGAGATGTAGTGGGTGATGCGATCGGCCCAGCCCATGCGGGTGATGCCGGCTGCAGCCAAAATGACCGCGTCGACCTCGCCGTTCTCGGCCTTGCGCATGCGGGTATCGAGGTTGCCTCGTACGTCGACGATCTCAAGGTCGGGCCGCAGCGCGCGCACCTGGGCGACACGACGTAGGCTCGACGTGCCCATGCGAGCGCCTTGCGGCAGGGAGTCCAGATCGAACCCGGCACCGCTCACGATGGCGTCGCGCGGATCCACGCGCTCGGGCATCGCTGCGATGAACAGGCCCTCGGGAAGCTCAGTGGGCACATCCTTCATCGAGTGCACGCACAAGTCGACCGTGCCAGCCATAAGCTCGACCTCAAGCTCCTTGGTGAACAGGCCCTTGCCGCCTACCTTGGCAAGCGGCACGTCCAGGATCTTGTCACCGGTGGTCTTGATGATCTTGAGCTCGACCGGCAGCCCTGTGATCTCCTCTACCTTGGACTTGATGTACTCGGACTGCCACAGGGCAAGTTTGCTTCCCCGGGTCCCGATCGTGAGCATGTCGCGGCTAGCAGCCAAGGGTGTCTCCCCTCTCCATGTCATCGTGCTGCGTGTCTTCGGCGGGCGCTTTCGCTCTGCCGAGGAGTGTCTTCAGTAACCCGCCGTGCGGGCTCTTTCCTTCGGGATTGGTGTCCAATCCCCACAGGTAGCGCGCCGCCTCGACGTACGCGATGCCGTAGCGCTCTCCTGCGACGTTCTTGAGGCGACTCGTGGGCCCATGGAGCATCTTGTTCACGATCGAGGTCGTGAGCATGTCGATCGTCTGCAGCTCCTTTTCCGAAAGCCCACCGAGGCGCTTCAGCGCCTTCTCGAGCTCAGCCGCGCGGATCGCGTCGGCCTTCGCGCGCATGGCCGCAACAGTCGGCACGACTTCCATGGACTCGAGCCAGCGCTCGAACTCGCCCATCTCCTCGGAGATGATGTGCTCTGCCCTCTCGGCTTCGCGCATGCGCTCGTCAAGGTTGGACTCGACCACGCCGTTGAGGCTGTCTATGTCGTACAGGAACACATCGGGCAGCGAGTTGACGGCCGGGTCGATGTCGCGCGGAACAGCGATGTCGATGAAGAACAGCGGCCTGCCCCGGCGGCCCTTGAGCGCACTGGCGACCTGGTCTTTGGTGATGACGTACGTGGTCGCTGCGGTTGACGAGATGACGATGTCTGCCTCGGCCATACGCACGAAGAGCTCATCGTATGGGATCGCGGTGCCCTCGAAGCGGGCCGCGAGTTCCTCGGCGCGCTCGAAGGTTCGGTTTGTCACAAGCACGTTGCACACGCCGTTGCTACACAGATGCTTGGCCGTAAGCTCGCTCATCTTGCCTGCGCCGACCACGAGCACGGTACGACCCTCAAGCGTGTCGAAGACCTTCTTGGCCAGCTCGACTGCGGCGTAGCTTATCGAGACAGCGGACTCGCCAATGGCCGTCTCAGTGCGCACGCGCTTGCCGACCTCGAAGCTTTGGCGGAACAGGCGGTTGAAGATGCGGCCGGTGGCGCTGTGCTCGAATCCGAGCTTGTAGGCCTCTTTGACCTGGCCCAGGATCTGCGCCTCGCCGATGACCATGGAGTCGAGCGAAGCGACCACCCTGAACAGATGGTGTACGACCGCCTCGCCCTCCTTGATGTACAGGTAGCGGACCAGATCGTGACGGTCCAGGTCGTGATACTCGCACATGAAGTCGATGATGGCCGAGGAACCGTCCGAGCCAGCAGACGTGACCGCATATATCTCCGTGCGGTTGCACGTCGAGACGATGACGGCTTCCACGACATCGCTCGACGAGGTCAGGATAGCGAGCGACTCCTCCTGGCGGTTCGCCGGGAAGGTCAGCTTCTCTCGTATCTCAATGGGCGCTGTCTTGTGACTGAGCCCGACCACGGTCAGATGCATGCGGTATCCAATAAGGGTCGCCCTCGCCGGAGCGGTGCGTGTTGTTCAGGCAAGCAGGCCCGGCGAGGGCGATATGGAATACAGCGCATAAAGAAGACACACACCTTCTGCACGTTGCCTGAACTCGGTCATTCTACCATCCGGCCAGCTTCAGGGGCAATTTCCACCGCCACCCAAAGCGCCCGGTCAGACTCACTTGCCGACGCGGCGTACCTTTGCGATATCCCCGTCAACGATCATGAAGAACACCTCGGGCAAAAGCCCCTTGAGCCTGAAGTAGAAGCGGCTCAAAGCGTCCGGGATGATGTAGTACTTTCCTCGGCTCACACCCCGCACGATCGCCTCGGCAACCTGCGACGGCGGGATGGCCTTGATGCCACCGGCAATCGCATCGGTCTCCGGCGGCCGAAGGGTCTTTTCGTGATCCAGCGCCGGGGTGTCGGTATCCGGCGGGCATACCACGTGCACCTGCACGCCGGCCGGCTTCATCTCGAACCGCAGCGCTTCGGTGAAGCCCATCGTCGCGAACTTGGACGCGGAATACCCCGTATACCCGTAGATGCCGAGGAACCCCGCCACGCTCGACACGTTCACGATATGCCCGTTCCCGCGCGCCACCATATGCGGGACGACGGCCTTGCAGGGCCACACGACACTGAGAAAGCCGTGCTCGACATTGCGCAAGAACTCCTCGGAGTTCATGGTTTCGAACACTCCCGGGATGATGGTCCCGGCGCTGTTCACAAGAATGTCGATGTCGACCCCTGAGGCCAGAACACGCTCGATGGCCGCGCGCGCAGACTCAAGACGCGACAGATCAGCGCTCACAGTCATGACCCGCTGCGAATCAGACAAGCATGCGGCTTCAACC
>JAHIQC010000379.1 GCA_018902765.1 Actinomycetota bacterium
GAAATCGGTGCTGCCTTCCGTCAGCTTCTTGAACGGAATGAGCCATCTCAGGGGCATGAACTCGCCGAACGGGACGAGGTGCACCTTGTCGTAGATGGCAGAGGCGCGTGCTAAGGCGTCGACGGCGATCACGCTGTTGAACAGCGCCTCCTTGAACCGGGACTGGCCTTCGCCGACCGAGGTCTCCGAACGGACTACGCCGGTTATGAGCGTCTGATCGGGAGCCAGGAAAGAGACGACCTTTTCCGGCACTCGCTCGTGCGCATCGAAGGTGAAGGGCACCGCACTTTCCGGCCAGATGATGTGGGTCGGCTTCAGGACACCTTCGGCCGAGCTCAGCCGGAGATAGCGATCGACGATCTGCTCCCGTTCTTTCGGCTGCCACTTGAGCGATTGAGGGATGTTCCCCTGCACGATCCTGAGCCTCACGCCTTCCACGGTGGAGGATGTGATGTCCATCAACCGGATCGCGCCGAAGCACCAAAGGGCAGTGACACCTGCGATCGAGGCGACCATGGGCCACAGGGACCGCGCGACGCCGTCGCGGGTCGTATAGAAGGCGAGCCTCGGCAGAGCAGAAAGGATCACCGTGACGAACCCGAGGCCGTGAATCCCGATGATCGAGACGATCTGGATCGTCTGGTCCGTCGCGGTCCACACGTAGCCAATCAGGTTCCAGGGGAAGCCGCCGAACAGGACGCTTCTGAGACCCTCCATGAGGCTCAGTAGCGCCGCCAGAGTCAGCAGGCTGCCGGCACCCTGGCGGGGGCGGAGAGACGCAAAGAGGAAGCCCGCAACACCAGTGAAGACAGCCAGGGAGGCCGAAAGAAGAAGAATGGCCGGCGTCGCGAAGGCGCCGAAGCGATCGGCATCGACAGAAAAGCTGCGCGCGATCCAGGCGGTGCTCGTCAGATAGTGCCCGACCCCGAACAGCCAGCCGATCATAAAGCCTTCGGTCTTCGACGAACTGCGCTCGAGCATCCACAGGAGGCCGGAGAAGGCCGGGATCAGGAGAAGCAACCAATAGTGAGGCGGCAACGCTGTCGCGGCTGCCACGCCGAGGACGGGAGCCAGCCCGTATCGAGTGATGGCTGGAAGCCAGGCCCTGCCGGTCGAAAGGCTTGCCGCGATCACGGCGCGAGCGACCGATGCATGGCGTCGCCGAAGCGAACGATCGTCATCAGGTAGAAGATGCCGATCAAGGCGAGGAGGCAGAAGAACAGGGCGCGGTTGCGCTTGCGCCGTCTCCGAATGAAGTCAGCGCGTGAACCACCATCTTCCGGCACGGATGGCTGCTCGGTCATAGCGCTATCGATTTGCCTTGCCCCACGTACGAGGCATCACGCGACGCGGGCCTGCGGATGCCCGACGATTGCTCGGCCCCCATGCGTCGCGGATCGGCCATGCACAACGTCGGCAATCCTGCCGCTCCTTCTGCAAAGTCAGGAGGTACTAAGGCCCCGGACATGCGTCAAGATAAATCAACTGAACAATTGTTCAATCGACCTTTTGACACCGGATCGATATTTTACCGCGCCATATCGCCTCGCCTGGTCGGGCGGGCGCAGCCACTACATCGACCGCCGTCGACCGCGCTGATCGGTGTCTTGCCTGGGGTTCCGGATGTTCCTGCTCGATCCGTCGACGACGTTCTTCATCCTTGTCGGCGTTCAAACGGCTCACCTTGCCCATCATCGCTTGGCTAAGCGCCATATCAGCTTCGCCGAGGTCGTATCGTCAGCGGTCCTCCTGCTGCCGACATCGGGTGAAAGCCTGCCTGGCGCGCTCGTGGCTGGCATTCATCTCGTGGCGGCCGGCGTGCAGGTCATCGGGAGCATCTGGATCCGACGACTTTCACCGGACTGGAGCGCGGCGACATGAGCTGGCGCTCCTCAGCCGTCGCTTTTCTCTTAGGCTCGCTGGCCATCTTCACGCTCCCCGCGCATGGAGGCATGTTCCTCGCCGACGGACGTGACGTCCTGCGAACCGACACCGGGGAGCCCGAGGGTGACGACAGTCTCTGCTCGTCTTACATCGCTCCCGTCGACATCGGCTGGATCAGCTCGGAATTCGGTGACGTCCGCCGCGCCTCCGGCCGAAAGCTCGTGCACAAGGGGATCGACTACGCGGCAGCGGTCGGAACGCCCGTGGCCGCGGCCGCGAGCGGCGAAATCGCCAGGATCGACCGCAGCCCGACCTATGGCCGTTACGTCGTTATCCAACATCCAGACGGTCTCGCCACGCTCTATGCGCATCTGAGCCGCATCGAGCGATCCCTCAAGGTCGGCGCCAATCTCGAGCAGGGATCTGTCGTCGGCTTCGTCGGCAAGACAGGAAGGGCGCGCGGGTCCAATCTGCATTTCGAGCTCCGTGTCGACGAGCTCCCGATCGACCCGGCGAAGCTGCTGAACGTGAGTGCGGAAACAGTCAGCGCCTCGGGGCTCCGTCGCCAGGAGGACTGCCGGTCTCAGGACATGGAAGCAAGCAACTGATGTCTTTTCAGGATGGAAGCCGCCGCGCCTTGCTTTGGCTTGGCCTGGGCACGGCCCTCGTCGTCACCGCAATCGATCAGATCACCAAATGGCTTGCCATTGAGAACCTGGCATCTCGGATTATCGAGATCACGCCCTTCTTCAAC
>JAHIQC010000380.1 GCA_018902765.1 Actinomycetota bacterium
GGGACTCGGCGAAACGCGACACGGCGACCTGCATGGCCGGGATGATGTCGGTTTTAGTGAAGGGCTTGACCAGATACGCCATCGCGCCGGCGTCGCACGCCTGCTCGACATAGGATACCTGCGAGAACGCCGTCACCATGACTACAGGTGACAAGGCGCGTTCCTGGATCGCGCACGCCGCTTCAATCCCGTTCATGACCGGCATCTCGATGTCCATGAACACGACGTCAGGGCGCTCGCGCAAAACGAGCTCGACAGCTTCGGCGCCGTCACGCGCTTCGGCAACGATCTCGTGACCCTCCTCTTCGAGCATTTCCCGCAGGTCCATGCGGATGAGAGCCTCATCCTCGGCGATCACGATACGCATGTGCTACTCCGGGTCATCTCGTAGGGGGAATCTTACCGTGACAGTCGCGCCGCGGCCGCTGCTGAATGATAGCGTGCCGCGCAGATCGTCCTCAACGATGGTGCGTACGATCGCCAGCCCGAGATTCGCCTCGGTCTCCGCGTCAAAGTCGGGAGCCAGCCCCACGCCGTCATCTCGTACGGTTACGGCGAGCTCTCCGGTCAACCGACGCATCGAGACCGTCACGTGGCCGCGGGATGCGGGCGCGAATCCGTGCTCAATCGCGTTATGGACCAGTTCGGCTATCACGAGCGCAAGAGACGTGGCCGCCTGGGCAGGCACCGAGCCGGTGGACCCCTCGACGCTCACCGTTATCCCACGGCCTTCGCCAGCCAGGCCACGCGCGACCATATCCACGACCGTGTGCGCCGCCTCGGTGAAGTCGATGCGCTCCTCGGTTGAGGCGGCGAGAAGGTCGTGCACCACCGCCATCGAGCTGACCCGCTCCATAGCCTCGGATAACGCCCGCCTGACCTCTTCGCTGTCCGATCGGCGGGCCTGGATGCGCAGGAGCGACGCGACTGTCTGCAGGTTGTTCTTCACGCGATGGTGAACCTCGCGGATCGTCGCCTCTTTGACTTTGATCTCGGCTTCGCGGCGCCTCGCATCGGTGACATCCTCGACCAAGACAAGAGCTCCGGTGCGCAGTCGGATCGTGCGGTAGCCAAGCACGCGTCCGCCGGCTGCGATCTCGACCGCGGTGGCCCCCGTGCCGCTGAGCACCGGCATCACCGACGTAGCGGCACCCGGAAGGCGCTCCGCATTCGCGCCCGTGAGCGTCCCTTCGAGACCCGCAACACGCATGATGTTCACGGCATTGGGACTCGCATAGGCCACGCCACCGACCTTGTCGATCATGAGCAGTCCGTCTCCTGCAACCCGCATCGTGGAGAAGGGCTCGCGTGTGTGCACGTCGAGCAAGGGCTCTTCTGCCAGCAGGCCGAGGAGCTCCTCGGCAGCTGCCATGAAGACCTGCTCCATCTTGCCGGGAGCTTCGGCGACCTGAAGCGCGATGTCTCGCACGATCACGCCGATGGGCCCTGTGGGACCACTAACGGGATAGGCAATCGTCGTGTAGGCGATGCCGCGAGTCACTCGACGCCGAGCGCCAACGACCATGGCTCCCTCGGCAAGCGCTTGATACGCCTCGAGCTCGTCCTCGCGCCTAAGCACCACGCCCACGCGGCTAGATGCAACGGCCGCAATCGCGGTCATCGGGCGAGCGTCGGCCGCAACCTGCAAAACTCCATCACCCAAGGGCGTGGCCAAAGAGACGTCGCCGTAACCGAGATCGGCAACGAGCTGCAGATTCTCGGCTACGTTGCCGAGATGCCGCTCAGCGGCGGCCTCTGGATGGGTTTCTTTGGAAGACATGAGCACAGTATACCTTGCTCGTACAGCGGCTCAAATTGCCGCTTACACCGAATTTCCTTATTATCACGACCGTTCGTCAGACTTAAGTAACCTTTCATCGTGCTCGAAGCCGATAGCATAATTAGATGGACATCGTCTGGGCAGGGGTGAATCCAATGAAGGATCAGGATATTCGGGGGCTGCTGAAGCGCGAAGGGCAGCTAAACGCATTCTCGTACACGGTGATCGTTGTGTTGCTTGGGATGATTCTCGTTCTCATTCTCGCCGCGATGACCGGGATCGAGATCGCCGACATCTGGGTCCTCGGTGATCAAATAGCGCGAATCCTGTTCGTCGGATTGATCCTCATGTTCGTCCTGTACATGGTCGACCAGCAGCGTCGCTTGCGCGTCGACCTCCTAGAGGCACACGGCGAACTCGAGTTAGCTAACGAACACATCTCGGCGGCCTACGAACGGCTGTCATTTGCCCAGCACACCGCCACTCTCATGACATCGCTCAGCGAAACCTCCCCACTCGAGAAGGTTCTGAGCGACTCGCTCCGGCACTTCGGGGCTGACGCGGCTGCGCTCGTCGGTGACGACGTCACGCTGATCGCCGACGAGGGGCTCGATGCCCGCGAAGTCCAGCCGGCTATCATGCAAGTCGCCCTAGAATCAGTGCGCGCCGGTAAGGCGCTCGCCTCCCGACCGGTCGCCGCCGGTGGCGAAGCCATCGCAGTTCCCTTGCGCATCCGAGGAGAACTGAAATCGGTCGCCTGCCTGTGGCGCTCGCTAGGCTCGTTTACCTCCGATCAACTCGAGGGCTTGGCCCTCATCGCCCGCATTATCGAACTGTCGATGGAAAACCGCATGCTGCTCGGAGAGGTCCGTGACCAGCTCTCGGGCACCTTGAGTGTGCTATCCTCGCTCATCGAACAGCGTCTTCCGGACAGCCGCCGGCATGGCACCCGCATCGCGGAGTACGCGATCGGCGTGGGCAAGGCCCTTGGTCTCAGTGCCCGCGAGACCGCCGACCTGCGCGTCGCGGCACTGATCGCGGATGTCGGGATGTTGCAGCTTCCCACCCACCTACTTGGGGTATCCGAGCGCGACGCATCCATCGAAGACCTCGGCACGCTTCGCATGCACCCGCAGCAGGGCGCCCAGGTCGCGCGGAATGCGAACTTCAGCGAATACATCCAAGAGACCATCTACGCGCACCATGAATTGCTCGACGGTTCGGGCTATCCGCGCGGTCTGAAGGGCGATCAGATCCCACTGGGCGCGCGTGTACTCGCTGTCGTCATAGCCTATGACTCAATGACGTCAGCAACCGATTCTGGCTCCCGGGTGACCGGGGTGCAGGCGGTCGCTACGATCATGCGCGGCGCAGGCCGGCTGTACGACGCGGAGATCGTGCGCGCATTCCTGCAGGTCGTGGGTCACGACATGTCTTGTAATGCTGCGGGTCCCGCAGACACTGACCCAAGCTGCACGCCGACGTTCATCACCCAATCCGAGACTGGTGATGCATCCGTTCCTGCGATTGCTCCGATCATCTCTCCCGTGTGTGAGCTTGTACCTCCCATAGCGATTCCCGCGTATTCCGCGGAAGCGCACCGAGCCGCGCTCTGAACGACTCCTGAGAGCGGCTGTGCCAAGGAGGGCGTCGCCACCTGCCCGGCGACGTCCTCCATCTTTACTTTCATCACCTTCGTCTGTGCGCTTCCGCGCATCGGCGCGCTCACGTATAATCGGCGGCGCGCATCATGCCCGGGTGGCGGAATAGGCAGACGCGTCGGTCTCAAAAACCGATGGGGGAAACCTCGTGCGGGTTCGATTCCCGCCCCGGGCACCACAACTTCTCTAGACCGGCAGATCCGCGTCTCGCGCCTTTGCGGCGTCTTGCGGGTCTCTACTCCCTCGCCCGGCCATTCGGTACAGTGGCGCAGCCGCACCCAGCAGGAGCGATCCGACCAGATAGCCCAGCGGGATCGACGTGCGCGTGGCGAGCCAACCCAATGCCGGCTGCCCGGTCATCGCTCCCGCGTCACCAAAGAACGCGTCGATGGACAGTACCGTCGCGCGTTGTGCCGTGGGGATCTGACGGTTGATGAACGCTTGCCTGACGGGACCGGCCACGCCGAACACGATCCCGAACATCATCATGATGACCACCATAGCGGCGAATGATCGAATGTCCCCTGCGGCAGGAGCCGTGAGGCCGACGAGGGCGATGGCCACCGTGAGACCCGCAGTGGCTGCCGAGCACCAGGCCAACAGTCGCGTCGGGTCGGCGCCCAGTCTCGACTTCATCGCGCGTCCCACAAGCGCGTTACCGACCACTCCAGTCGCGCCGAATAGCGCAGTGAGCGCTCCGGCGACCCACACGAGGTCCGAGCGCCCGAGAAGCTGTAGCGCGAACGGCTGCGAGGAGTAGAAGAAGAACATCATGAATGCGCCCTGCGCTGCAGAGACGAACAACAGGGGCCTTACGACCGGGTTGTTCCAGCCATAGGTCGCACCCGCGCGAGCGATGGTGCGTGTCTCCTCGGCAAAGCGAGAGGCCTTGAGAGGGCGCGGCTCAAAGCCGATCTCGCGCATCGCCACCAGCACGAGTGCGAAAGCGGCTAGCAGGATCACGGAGCGCACGATGTAGGGCAACGACAGATTCACTTGACCGATAAATCCGCCTGCAAGCGTGCCGGACAGCATCGCGACACCGCCGAGCATCCCCGCGCGCGCGAACACCTGCTCGCGCGGCCTGTCGTAGGCGACGTGATCAAGCGCATCGATGAGCCAAGCGTCGACCGCGCCGGTCTGGCACGTGTAGCCGAAGCCCAACAACACCGAAGCTATGGCGAAACCTGCGAATCCCCATTCGTAGCGGGCTGCCGCAACGTACAGGAGCGTGCTGCCGAACAGCGAGGCGATACCTATGAGGTACGAGACTTTGCGCCCGAGTGTGTCTGCGACTACCCCGGTCGGCACCTCGAACACGAGTTGGCCTGCGCTGAATACCGCGTTGACCACCATGACCTCGAACAGGGACAGTCCCGCCCCCAGCAAAAAGAGCGTGTTCACGCCCCAGATGATCGAGGTTGCCAGCGTGAACAGGGCGCTGGTGGCGTAGTAGACCCCCACGATCCGCGTTCCTGTGGGTAGATCCGTCCGCGCCATCAGCACCTCCGTCGTCGCACCATCATCGGTTCGTTCCCGAGGGCGGACTTGCCCTATCGCACCGAACATCTGTACGATACGAACACGTGTTCGCTTTCCCTTTCGAAGGTGCCCCATGCCCGTGTCGACCCAAGAACTGCTTCGCGATCTGAATCCGGCGCAGGCGCAAGCGGCCTCGCACGACGATTCCCCACTACTGATCGTGGCCGGGGCGGGCACCGGCAAGACCGCCACGCTCGCCCACCGGGTCGCGTATCTCATCGAGCAAGGAACCGATCCTGGCCGGATCCTACTGCTCACGTTCACGCGGCGGGCGTCGGCCGAGATGCTGCGCCGGGTCGAGGGCTTGCTCGCCGACACTGCTGTGACGTCCCCCCGGGGCACGAGCGGTGCCGGAGTCTGGGGCGGCACCTTCCACGCAATTGCAGTGCGGCTCTTGAGACTGCACGGCCGACAGATTGGTCTCGACCCCGATTTCACCATCCTGGACCGCGGGGATGCCGAGGATCTGATGCACGTGTGCCGCACCGAGCTGTCGCTGGGCACGGGCCGCAGGCGATTCCCGCAGAAGGGGACGTGCACCGACATCTACTCAAGGTGCGTCAACGCGCGCGAGAATCTGGTCCAAGTGTTGTCCGAGCGCTTCCCCTGGTGCAAAGAGGATGCCGAGGACCTGGCTCGCCTCTTTGACGCCTACACCGATCGCAAGGAAGCGCAGCACGTGTTGGACTACGACGATCTGCTCGTGTTCTGGCACGCGCTTCTCGGCTCAGCCGCAGGCGACTCGGTCCGCGAGCGCTTCGACCACGTGCTCGTAGACGAGTATCAGGACACGAACGTCTTGCAGGCCGAGATCCTGTCGCTACTTCGCCCCGATGGGCAGGGGCTCACCGCCGTGGGCGATGACGCTCAAGCCATCTACTCGTTTCGCGCGGCCACAGTGCGCAACATCCTGGACTTCGAAGTGCGCTTCGCGGGCGCTCACGTCGTGACCCTAGAGCGCAATTACCGCTCCACAGCGCCGATCCTGGACGCCACCAACACCCTCATCGCGCAGGCCGAGGAGCGGCGCGACAAGGCGCTGTTCACCAAGCGCGAGGGCGGCGCCCGGCCGGTGCTTGCGCGCTGCCGCGACGAGGCCGAACAAAACGAGTACCTCATCGAACGCATCCTGGAGCATCGCGAGCGTGGCACCCTGCTCAAAGAGCAGGCGGTGCTGTTCCGCGCCGCCCACCACTCCGCAGCACTTGAGATCGAGCTGTCGAGAAGCAACATCCCGTTCGTGAAGTACGGAGGACTGCGCTTCGTGGAGATGGCGCACATCAAGGACCTCGCCGCGTTTCTACGACTCGCAGAAACCCGCGTGACGAAGTGGCGGGGCTGCGCGTGCTCACAGCCCTTCCCGGCATCGGGCCCA
>JAHIQC010000381.1 GCA_018902765.1 Actinomycetota bacterium
ACCATTGGCGGGATGGTCCTTGAGCTCGCGAGCGCGGAGTACGAGGTCGTGCCGGGCCGGGTCACGCTCGAGCAGGCGCTCGACGCTGACGAGGCGTTCCTGACCTCCAGCGTGCGTGGCGTCGTACCCATCGTCACTCTCGACGACCACAGCATCGGCGGCGGCTCAGTCGGCCCCATCACGCGTCGACTCATGGAGATGTGCGGCGAATCTATGCGGTGACGCCTGGCGCCCGGCCAGCAATTGCCTCGAGAAACACCTCACCGTAGCGCCCCAGCTTGGCTTGGCCCACCCCGAGGCACTCAAGAAACTCATCTGGCGTCGCCGGCTTGCGCGCAGCCATGTCGGCCAGCGACCGGTCAGCGAAGATCACGTATGCCGGGACCTGCTGCTCGGCCGCAAGAACGCGCCGAAGCTCGCGCAGGCGCTCGAACAGCTCTTCGTCGACCGGCTCTCCCCCTGCGCCCAGAGCGATCGATCGCTTCTCCTTCGCAGGTCCTTTCGCGGGCTTGGCGCGAGGCTTGGACAACGCGAGCGCCACCTCGCCCAGCAGGACTGCGCGAGCGCTTTCGCATATCTTGAGCGCCGAGTACGCGGCAATATCCTGCCGAAGATAGCCGTGATGGATCAGCTGCCTGATCACGCTTGTCCACTCGTCGCGTGAAAGCTCCGCTCCGACGCCGAACACGCTGAGGAGTTCATGCTGCCACTGGCGCACCTTCTCGGTATCCTGCCCGCGTAGCACGTCGATCACGTGCCCGATACCGAAGCGCTCTCCTGTTCGCAAAACCGCGGAAAGCGCCTTTTGGGCATCGACGGTGGCATCGTAGAGCTGCGGGGGGTCCAAACAGACGTCGCAGTTGCCGCAGTCCTGTTCAAGGCGCTCGCCGAAGTAGCCCAGAAGAACCTTGCGCCGGCACGTGGTCGCCTCGGCAAAGCCGATCATGGCGTCGAGCTTATGAAGCTCGACCCGGATCTGGTCGGAGTTGCGTCCTTTCTCGATCAGCATCCGCGCGGTCACGGCATCTTGCAGGCCGAACAGGCAAAGCGCACGAGCCGGAAGTCCGTCTCGGCCTGCCCGACCGGTCTCTTGGTAGTAGCCCTCGATGTTCTTGGGCAGGTCGTAGTGAACGACGAAGCGTACGTCGGGCTTGTCGATCCCCATACCGAACGCGACCGTGGCCACGACGACCCTCACCTCGTCTCGCAGGAACGCATCCTGGACGCGTGTGCGCTCGAGAGCAGGTAGTCCCGCGTGGTATGCGGCGGCAGCCACTCCCGCTTTGCGAAGTCGTGTGGCGACCTGTTCCACGCGCTTGCGGGACAGGCAGTATACGATCCCGGAGTCCTTCGGATGCTCGGCCACGAAGCGCTCGAGCTGGGCCGGTGCCGTAAGCTTGTCGGCAACGGTGTAGCGGATGTTGGGGCGATCGAAACCAGCCGAGAACACGGGAGCCGAAAGCAGGCCGAGCCGCTCGCGCACATCCTCCCGCGTCTGGTCGTCGGCAGTCGCCGTCATCGCGATCACGGGCACGCCGGGGAAATGCTCCTTGAGAGCGCCGAGGCGCACGTACTCGGGCCTGAAGTCGTGTCCCCATTGGCTCACGCAATGGGCCTCATCGATCGCAAACAGCGCGATGGGCAGAGTGGAGAGCAGCCGCAACGTTCCGTCGAGCATGAGCCGCTCCGGGGCGACGTAGAGCAGGTCGAGCTCGCCTGCGACCAAAGCACGCGTCACCGCACTCGATTCCTCGGCAGGGAGAGAGGAGTTCAGGAATGAAGCGGCGACACCGTTCGCGCGCAACGCGTCTACCTGGTCTTTCATAAGCGAGATCAGCGGAGAGACGACGATGGCCGTGCCGGGCATATGAAGCGCGGGAATCTGGAAGCACAGGGACTTGCCACCGCCGGTGGGCATGAGCACGAAGGCATCATGGCCGCCGATGACGTGTTCCACGATTTGGCGCTGGTGCGGCCTGAACTCGTGGTAGCCGAAGACCTCGGCC
>JAHIQC010000382.1 GCA_018902765.1 Actinomycetota bacterium
GTGCGGATAATCTCGTACGCGTTCCTTTGAGTGAGGTATCCCGACAAGGTCGAGAAGTTCGACCGCGCGTTGCCATGCCTGCGACTTGTTCATGCCCTTGTGCAGCATGAGCGGCTCAGCGAGCTGACGACCGATTCGATAGACCGGGTTGAGCGAGGTCATCGGGTCTTGAAAGATCATGGCGATCTCGTTGCCGCGCACGGATCGGATCTCCGCATCGGACATGTCGAGCAGGGAGCGGCCCTTGAACATGACCTCACCACCCTCGACCTTACCCGGAGGCATCGGAACGAGGCGCATCATGGTAAGAGCGGTCACGGACTTGCCCGAACCGGACTCGCCGACAACGCCCAGCGTCTCTCCTCGCGACAGAGTGAACGACACCCCGTCGACGGCCTTGACGACGCCATCGCGCGTATGAAAATGCATCTTCAGGTCCGTGACCCGAAGTAGTTCTTCTGCCATCTGTCAGTCCTTCATCTTGACGTCAAGCGCATCGCGGACGCCATCTCCGAGCAGCGTGAATGCGAGAACGGTAGACAGGATCGCCAGACCGGGCCAAATGATGAGCCCTGGGTTGGACGTGAGAAACGCCCTCCCCTCTTCGATCATGCGACCCCACGACGGCGTTGGGGGCGGCACACCCAGTCCGAGGAACGACAGGGCCGCCTCTGTGAGGATTGCGCCACCTATCGACATCGTGGCGTACACGATGATCGGGGCTACGGCGTTGGGCATGATGTGACGGAGCATGAGCCTAAGATCACTCGCGCCCAATGCTCGGCCCGCGTCGACATAGTCGTTCTCCTTGACCGTAAGGATCGAGCTGCGGAACACGCGAGCGATGCTCGTCCAACCAAGTAGTCCGATGGTGCCGACCATGGAAATGAGTCCGCGATACTCCGGCGGGATGACCGCCAATAGCAGGATCGCGAACAAGATGTACGGGAACGCTAGGAAGATGTCGGTCACGCGCATGATGATCGTGTCTGGCCAACCTCCGTAAAACCCGGAAAACGCACCCAGAATCAACCCAATGATCACGGACACCGCGACCGCGAGGATACCAACAGCCAGCGAGATCCGAGCTCCGTAGACGACCCTCGAGAAGATATCGCGACCGAGATCGTCGGTGCCCATGGGATGCTCGGCCGACGGGGATCTGAGCCGCTCCGCGAAAGCCGTCTGAGTGTTGATCTCCGTGGGGCTGCCAAAGTACCTCGGCACCCAAAGATCGGCTGACACGGTCGAGACCACCACTATCATGATCCATGCGATCGAGACCAGCGCCAGCTTATTGCGCTTGAGCCGGTACCACGCGTCACCCCATAGCGTGCGAGCCTGATGCCCAGCGTGCTGCTCGGAGGCTAGACTCGGAGGACTCGCGGGCATACCTGAGCGATAGCTCTTCACCCCGTGATCCTCGGCCCTATCCTTATCAAGCTCCTGCGAGCCCTTGCGCGACATCCGATCACTCACCTGCCCCACCACCGTAGCGGATACGGGGATCGAGGAACGCATAGGAGATGTCGACCAGCAGGTTGATCACGAGAACCACGACCAGCACGAGAATCACTCCGCCAAAGACCACGGGATAGTCTCTACCGCTGATGGCCCGAAAGATGGTGAATCCCACCCCCGGCCAGTTGAACACGGTCTCCGTGAGAATCGCTCCGGAGAGCATTGCCCCCAGATCCAAGCCGATGAAGGTGACTACCGGGATCATCGCGTTCTTGATCGAGTGATCCCACAGCACCTTGCGAGCAGAAAGGCCCTTCGCGTGGGCGGTTCGCACATAGTCTTGACCGATGACCTCGAGCAGCTGGCTGCGCATGATTCGCGCTGCGTAGGCCGTCGAGACAGAGGCCAAGGTGATGGCTGGCAGTATCAGGTGTACCCAATCCGGGAACTGGCTGCTTGAAGCGCCTGAAACCGGTAAGTAAATCGCCCCATTGGTCCAATCCTTGAGCCATATGCCAAAGAAGTATTGCAGCAGAAGGCCAAGCCAGAAGACCGGGAGCGCCACCATTATCGACGTAGATAGTGTGACGAGCATGTCTGCCCATGAATACTGTTTGAGTGCCGAGATTATCCCCGCAGCCACCCCCACGATGATCTCGATGATGATCGCGGCGAAGGCCAGCTTCATGGTGTAGGGATAGGTGTCGTTGAGAATCTCGGTGACGGGACGCCCCGTGTAGATGGAGGTACCCAGATCGCCTTTGGTGAGCTTGCCTATGTAATTAACATACTGGATGTACCACGGGTCATTGAGTCCGTAGGCCTCGCGTAGCTCCGCGTAGACCGCCGGAGACATTGCGCGCTCGCCGGTGCGCAACCGGACAGGATCACCCGGTAGCACCGTGGTTATGAAGAACAGGAGAAGCGTCACGCCGAAGAATACCGGCACGAACTGGAGCAGCCTGCGTGAGATGTACTGGAGCATTCGTAGACCTTCGATTCCGTGTTCCGCCGAAAGGGGTGACAGGTCCCCTGTATGGAGTCCTGCCACCCCCCCTCGAGTGGACTGTGAGCTTTGTGTCTAGCTACTTTGCCGCGGCCTCGAGCCAGACCTTCTGGAAGTCGGCCAGACCCATGGCGCTGTAAGTCAGATCGTGAACACGGTCAGAAGCGATGTGGTGATGCTTGTAGAACATCACCGGGATGACCGGCAGATCTGCGCCGATCGTCTTATCGATCTCCTGATACATGGCGATGCGTGCGTCCCCGTCGACGGTCTTGCGTGCTTCATCGAGCTGCTTATCGACGTCGGGGTTGTTGTACGCGGACTTGTTGTCGCCCGCTGTGCTGAAGAACAGCGGATACAGGAAGTTGTCCATGATCGGGTAGTCAGCGATCCAGCCCAGACGACCGAACTGGAAGTTGCCTGCATCGTACTTCTTGAGCGTTGTCGGGAAATCGGCGGTGTCGAACTTGACCGTAAGGCCGATGACCTTCAGGTCGGACTGCACGAGCTGCATGATCTTCTCGTGGCCACCGTCGTTGTTGAAGGTGAGCGTCAGCTCAGGGGCTCCGACGCCATCGGGGTATCCAGCGTCAGCAAGAACCTTCTTGGCTGCCTCGACATCGTACTTGGCTTCGGCCCAAACGCCGGGCTCATAACCCGCAACACCAGGAGGAACGATGTTGTCTGCAGGCTCACGCGTACCCTCGAAGACCACGTCACAAATGGCCTGACGGTTGATCGCGTAGGAAACGGCCTTGCGGATGTTCGCGTCCTTCATGACATCGTTCTTGGTGTTAGCAACGATGTAGTACACGGCTGTCTCCGCGCCCAGCAACGACTGCGCGCCGGGATTGGCAGTGTAGCCATTCTCGGACTCACCGTACTTGGAGATGGCATCGGTGATCTTGCCCTCCCCGATCTGGCAGAAGTCGAGCGTGCCTGCCTCGAACTCGGTATAGGCGGTGTTCGGATCCTTGAAGATACGGAAGTCGATGCCGTCTACGTTCGCGGCCTCTCCACCGTAGTTCTCGTTCTGTACGACCTTGATGTACTGTCCGCGCTTCCACGGCTCAGACATCTTGAACGGGCCGTTGCCGATCGGGAAGTCACCGTAAGGGAGCATCTCACCGTTGTAGTCGACGCCCTCTTCTACGGCCTTCTGCGGAACCGGAGCAAGTGCCGGGTGCGCAACGACATACTCGAAGTCAGCGAACGACTCCTTGAGGGTGACCTCAAGGGTGTAGTCGTCGACGGCCTTCAGGCCAGACATCTCAGTGGCGGTGCCCGCAGTGACCTCGTCGAAGCCCTTCACCTTGTCAATGTGGTAGCTGACAACCGAAGGATCGGCCTCGCCGGTGCTGGTGTTCTTGGTTGCGGGATTCGCGATGCGATTCCATGCATACACGAAGTCCTTGGCCATGACGGGCGTACCGTCAGAAAACTTGGCGTCCTTATTGAGCTTGAACGTCCAAACACTAGCATCCGCATTGGGCTCCCATGAGTCTGCGGCGGCAGGAACGATCTTCACCGCATCAAGAGCGTCGAATGCCGTGAGGCTGTCGAACAGGGCCTGCTCGACCTGCGTACCCTCGGACTCCTGCGTGTTGTAGGGATCGATATACGCCGGCTCGCCAATGTAGTAGCTAAGCGTGCCGCCCTTGGCCACATCGCCAGAACCCCCATCGCCCGCGGTGTCCGTCTTCGGCGCACAGCCCGTGAGAGCCATCGCGAATACCAGACCAAGCGAGAGGGTAGCGACTGCCGTCCTTCCAAGACGTCTAGTCAATGCCCTTCCTCCTTCCGTACCGTCGTGGTGCCGCCCGCAGAACGGGACGCATGTCGAGTAGGTACCCCGTTAGAGGACCCGCGTGACCTGCGCTCCCGGTATTATGTGTCGCGCGGCGCGGCACCTTGGCCGCAACAACACAGTTCATACGAATATAGTGTCCCGCTGATTGCATAGCCTGACAAGTGCGGGCGCAACGAAATCGGCATTCTCGCAGCAAGAAACACGGCCCCGCAGCAACTGCGAGGCCGTCTCATGCACAATTATGCATATTTAGCTAGGCCTAAACTCAGGGATGATAGAGAACCATCAGAAGCAACAGCGTGGCCGAGAATACCGACGCAAGTACGATGGTGATGCGATCAAGGTTCTTCTCGATAACGCCCGACCCTGAGGATGTGGTAGGCATCGCGCCGCTGAACAAGGACGAGACACCGGTGCCTTTGCCAGAGTGCAGCAAAATGAACACGACCAGTCCGACAGAGACTGCGACATGGATGACCAAGATGATTCCGACCAAGACGTTCACAGGTAAGGCTCCTATCAAAGCGGAAGCGGCGCGGTTTATGTGGAGAATCGAGGCATCAGTATAGCAGGAGCGAGCGTCCCGTCCACTCGGTGGGAGCAGAAACACCGATAAGCGCCAGCAACGTGGGA
>JAHIQC010000383.1 GCA_018902765.1 Actinomycetota bacterium
GGATGTGGGAAACCGCAGCGTGCCGAGGACAACCTCGACTTGGCCGGGGCTTGATGACTAGCATTGGGCGGTCAACGACCTTCGTGAGCCGCCGCCACACGGAGTCTGTCGACGTATGCGGTGAGACTCTCGGCGGTGATTAGGGTTCGGCGGCCGATCTTGACGCGCTCCAGCTGACCGCCTTTCAGCAGTTCGTACAGACTGGTGCGCTGGATGCCGAGTTGCTCGGCCGCCTCGCTGACGGGATAGAGCAGTCGGCGAGCGGTGCCCTCGACACTCATGGCTGGTCAACTATCTCGGTGAGCAGCTCGCTCGGTTCGCCGTTGAACTCAAGTGCAACTGCGAGCTTCTCGAGCTGTGACGCGTAGGGCTGCCCGATGTACTTGTTCTCGATCTGGCCCACAGTCGCCGCGTGCATGAGGGCAAGCCGCGCCAGGGCGGAGCGTGTCAGCCTCTTGTCCTCCCTCAGTTTCTGGATCATGAGCATGCGTTCTTCCCTTCGTCCACGGTCGTCTCGAACGTAGTATCGTGTCCGTGTCGGCATAGGCACAGACGGATAGACAGGACTTAACCGTGACATTGAGAGCAAACGAGGGCTCCCCTGCCTCCCTGGTCGCGTTCGAATGGTCACCGATGGACAACCCACGCTGGGTCGGCGGGGATGATCTGCGCGTGTTGTGCGGCTTCAACGCCAACGAGACCTACCGACCGCTCAAATCCAAGTCGGCGTTATTTCGCACGTTCGCGTCGCTACCAGACCGCGAGTCAGCGTTTGCCGAGTTCGCCGGCAGCTATGGGGACCTTTACGATCCGGACTACCTCGTCCGGGACGGACGGGTGCTGTCGCCCGACGACGGACTCAACGAAAGTCAGGGGTTCGACGGTCTCGGGAACGCGCTCGCCGTGTGGAAGGCCCATCGTCGCCTTCTCGCATTCGCCCTACGGCTGTGGGACGCCCTCAGCGACGGCCGGGCGCGCGACGTGATCGGAACCGACCTCGTCCTGACGCCAACCCCTCGAGACAACGAGGAGTCTGCGCAACAGCCTGCGATGCGAATCCAGGGTCGCATCGGGACGATGCTCGTCGATCTCGGAGCCCACCCAAGCGCAATCCCGACAGTCGGCGGCGAATATGGCTGGCTCGGGTACGCCTCCAGGACCAGCTCGCCCGATGTGATCGTGCAGTCGGCTCTAGCGACACTCATCACCGAGATGTGCGGATCTGTCGACGTCGCGATGGAGATCAGCAGCGCCCAGCCGAGGGGCCTGAGGCTCACGTTCGAAGTCTCGTCACTCATCGGGGCAATGTGGCTCCAGTTCGCCCTGGCGGTGGACGGCAACCGGAAGTACCGCGCCTGCCCCGAATGTGGGGAGTGGTGGGATGCGACCGAAACGCGCTCGGACCGCCAGACGTGCAGCGATCGCTGCCGCAAGCGGCGCCACCGCGGTGAGGCGATCCCGCAACATGGCGCGCCTGTCGACGAGTGAGAGGGCGTGCGGCCTAACGGCCGCACCCTGATTTCCATGCGAGATGGGCGCGCGATCGAACCGTGAGAATACGGTGGCCAAAGTCGTCCTGGCGCGGTGCGCAGCCGGATTCGTGCTTGAGGTGCTAAAATCGCGTTGCTACACGCGTTGCTACATTCGCCCCAAAATGGAGATAGATGGCCGCCTCCGGTTTCCCGAAAAACAGCCATCTACCTGCGGTTTCTTGTGGTGGGCGATGAGGGATTCGAACCCCCGACCTCTTCCGTGTAAAGGAAGCACTCTCCCGCTGAGTTAATCGCCCGCTATGGGTTCTAGCTGGGGTTTCATGATAGCGGCATAGCGCGAGGGCGCAAGCGGCTGAGAGAAACCCCTGCTCAGACGGGGGCATCTTCCCAAAGGTGTTGGAAAGGTTGTTGGAAATCCGAACGGGGGCTTCCCAGCGTCTACGTGCTGAGAAGCCCCCTTCGAATTGGCTGTGTCCTGCTCCTACTGCAAGATGTTAGCGACCTGGTTTCGCACTCCATCACTTATCGCTGCGGTGCCTCCGAAGAACCACACCTCATGGATCTCCGCCTGATGGTCTTCTAGGGCAGCGCTGCTCTCTGCGGGTAGCGCCGACACCTCGGTGAGCAACATGACTGAACCCCTCTTGCCTTGGACGCAACCTGCTGCCAATGCATCTGGGAATCCGTGTCCGGTGGCTATGGCCAGCC
>JAHIQC010000384.1 GCA_018902765.1 Actinomycetota bacterium
AAAGTCGGCCGGCCACATACTTAACGAGCGGCGAGAAGTTGAGTATCAACTGCTCACGCGCCTCCGCATCACCAGTGCTCTTGAACGCGGCCCAGAGGGCGGATACGTCCGTCCGCGGGTCAGCTCTCATGTAGTACGCCCCTTCGGCACGGCACTTTGATTCAGGCGCGCGGATGCGCGTCTTCGTGTACGTTTTTGAGCCGCCGTCTGCCGACGTGAGTATAAATCTGGGTGGTGGACAGCGCAACGTGACCCAAAAGCTCCTGAACCGTGCGCAGATCAGCACCGGCTTCGACAAGATGGGTTGCAAACGTGTGGCGCAACGTGTGTGGGGAGATCGAGAGGGCACCACCGACCGCTTCCAGATAGCGCTTGAGCAGCCTTCGAACAGAATCCGCCGAGAGCCTGTTCCCGCGTGGGGAGAGCAGCAGCGCATCGGTGGCGACCCTATGCAGTTCGGGCCGACCGCTGTGCAGGTAGTCTCGGATCGCCCCGGTCGCAGCACGATGAATCGGGACGATGCGCTCTTTGGACCCCTTCCCCATCACCCTTAGCTGACCCTGAGTAAGATCGACGTCGCCCACATCAAGTCCGACAAGTTCGCTGACTCGGATGCCCGTCGCATAGAGCACTTCGATGACAACGCGATCCCGAAGTCCCAAGGATGTACCTACGTTCGGAGCGGCCAGGAGTGCGGCCAGTGTGTCGTCAGGTACGGTCTTAGGAAGCCGCGATTGTAGTTTCGGCGCACTCAGAATCGACGAGGGGTCCGAGTCCACAATCCCCTCTTCAAGCAGAAACGCGAACAGACTGCGTACTGCCGCCAGTCTGCGAGCGATCGTGCGGCGCGCGTACTTCGCTCGATCGAGTTCAGCAAGATACAACCTCAACTGCCGATGAGTGAGCGCGATCGGATCGAAGCCGGCTCGCTTGGCCCACTCAAGATACGCGCGCAGGTCAGAAGCGTACGCCCGCACCGTGTGAGGGGAATACCCTTTGAGCTCCTCAATACAGCGCAGAAAGGCATCTACCAACTCTGAGGGACCGGCCTGCTGGCTCATCTTGACCCCGGGTTCGACGAATCTACCCCAGATGACATTGGGTCGAGCGACCCGGCCGCCGTTCTTGAGCCAGCGGTCATTGGATGGGTCGCGATTGCCTCTCCAGTCGCCTGCAGGGCCCGCTGCGCGTACGCGGCATAGCGTTCCCGCTTCCCCTTCACCCTCTGAGGTAACGGTTCGATGATCCCCCAATTCACATGCATGGGCTGATATCCGGAAGTCAACGGACTGGTCGCGTATGCCATGAGTGCGCCGAACGCACTGAGCTCGGGCATGACAAAGGGTTCCATCCCCATGATCTCAGCGGCCGCACCAAGTCCCGCAAGCAATCCGCTGCCCACGGCCTCCAGATACCCCTCGGTACCAGCAAGCTGGCCAGCGACCCGCACGCGCGGTAGCGAACGCAAGCGCAAGGAGGCATCGAGCAAGCGGGGCGAGTCGATGAAGGTATTCCGATGCATGACGCCCAACCGAGCGAATTCAGCGTGCTCAAGGCCGGGAATGAGGCGAAAGACCCTCTCTTGCTCCGAGAATGCCAGATTCGTTTGGAACCCAACAAGATTGTAGGCAGTGCAGGAAAGGTTCTCAGCGCGCAGTTGCACTACGGCCCAAGGCCGATTGGCCGTTCGAGGATCAGTGAGGCCCACAGGTTTCAAAGGTCCGAATCTCAAAGCATCGTGACCACTTCGCGCTATCTCTTCGACTGGCTGACATGCAGAGAAGAGCTCTCGTCGCTCAAAGTCCTTCGAGTGAACGCGCCGAGCCGTTAGCAGTTCGGCGATGAAGCGATCGTACTGCTCCCGGTCCATCGGACAGTTGATATAGTCATCGCTGCCCCCTTTGCCGTAGCGCGAGGCAGAGAAGGCAAGTTCGCGATCAATACTGGATGCCTCCACGATCGGTGCAGCAGCGTCAAAGAACGCCAAACGGGCAGCGCCCACGAGGTTTCCAAGCACGGGCTCGATGCCGTCGCTGCTCAAGGGACCCGTTGCGATGATGACTCTGCCCTCGGGTAGTTCGCGCATTTCGCGTCGCACCACATCGACCAACGGATGGTTCTCGATATGCTCAGTCACCGTGCGCGCGAATACCTCGCGATCAACGGCCAAGGCACCTCCGGCCGGAACCGCACATATACGCGCAACCTGCAGCAGCATCGAGCCGAGATACTCCAGTTCGCGCTTGAGCTCACCGGCAGCTGTGATGGGATCATCGCTTTTGAAGGAGTTTGAACACACGAGTTCAGCCAGCGAACCGCTGTGATGCGCAGGACTTTGCTTGCCGGGCCTCATCTCGAACAGCGTGACGGGTATCCCGCGTTCCGCGAGTTGCCAAGCCGCTTCAGAACCCGCAAGTCCGCCGCCGATGACGGTGACAGGTTCGACGGAGCGAGATCTGACGCTATGTGTGGTATTCGCGTGTTCCATGGCTGTCGATTGTACATCGACATCTGACGAGGGGCAGAACCGGTATACCAATCCTCCCGACCACTCGAAGCAAGCCGACGGCGGGCGCGACATCATCCCGTGACTCGTGGAATGGCTCCATAACGCGCATCGGGGTATCTGTGAGCCAGCCCCGAATGCTCCAACTCCGACAGTCGAATCGCGACGGTGACGATGTCGATGCCTAAGTCATGCGAAATATCGTCGGGTCTCATGGGGTTAGCCGTGATCGCCGCCAGTATCTCATCTCGGGTCTCCGTCACGATCGACCCCGTCTCTTCAGAAGCGTCGACTCCCAAAAGAGCTGCCAAATCGGAGATTTCCGTCACAGGACTGGCCCCTTGGATGATCAACCTGTTGGCACCACGACACTCAGGCGCGAATATCGAACCTGGCACGGCAAACACCTCTCTTCCCTCGGACAGCGCGAAATCAGCTGTGAGGAAGGTACCGCTCGGCACGGATGCCTCGACCACCAGCACTGCATGGGAGAGTCCCGCGATAATGCGGTTTCGTTTCGCGAACGCCCATCGCGCGGGATGAGTCCCCCACGGCAACTCTGAAAGCACACAGCCCCGCTGCCTGATCGCTTCGATAAGCGAATGGGCGCCCTTCGGATAGTCCACGTCCGCCCCGCATCC
>JAHIQC010000385.1 GCA_018902765.1 Actinomycetota bacterium
CCAGCCGCCGCGGGTAGCTCGGCGCGGAAGAGCACTTGGGCCGGGGTCATGCCCATCCCGCGCGCACTCTCCGTGATCGCCGCCGGGATCGAACGGATGCCCGCGATGGTGTTCTGCAGAACGGGCAGCACCCCGTAGAGCGTCAGAGCGAACACGGTGGGCTCGAAACCGAATCCCAACAACGGCACCGCCAATGTGAGGACGGCGATCGGCGGGAACGTTTGGCCCAGGTTGGCCAGATCGGCAACCGTGTCATGGAAGTCCGCGCCCACCGGTCGGGTCACGAACACGCCAAGCGAGATGCCGATGATCGCCGAGGCAAGACTCGAGATTCCGACCATGGTCGCGTGCTGACCTATAAGCGTGAGCATCCCCGCCTGCTGATAGAGCAGCCTGCTTTCACCGGGGAACATCCGGCCCAAGACCGCCTCCCATATCGGCGGATAGGCAGCAAGCGCCAGGTAGATTACCAGCGCGATGCTCGGCGCCACAAAGCCGCGTACTCGGGATGCCCGGCTCATGCCACGGGCCTTTGGAAATGCGCCAGGATGTCCTCGATGCTCACGCGTCCAACCAAGCAGCCATCTTCGGCGACCACGTCGAGAGCCCCCTCGCCCACTTCAAGAATCCTTGAAAGCGCCTCGCGCAAGTTGGCGTTGACCCCCACGCTCGGATCGATGCCGCAATCCCCGGACTGCGGCCGCATCACTGATCGCAGTCCGGCCAAGGACAGACGCTTGAGAGCGCGCTCGGCACCGACGAACTCGGCAACGAACTCATCTGCTGGATACGCCAAGACCCGCTCGGGTATGTCGTACTGCACAAGACCGCCATCGCGCATGATCGCGATCCGGTCACCCAGGCGCACGGCCTCATCGATATCGTGCGTCACGAACACGACGGTCTTTCGCAAACGCCGCTGGATGTCCAGGAACTCCCGCTGCAACCTGTCTCGCGTCAGCGGGTCCACAGCGCCGAACGGCTCGTCCATGAGCAGGACCGGCGGATCTGCCGCGAGCGCCCTGGCGACTCCCACGCGCTGAGCTTCGCCTCCGGACAGTTCATCGGGGTAGGCCTCCAAGTAGCGCTCCGGATCGAGGCCGACGAGTTCAAGGAGCTCACGAGAGCGATCCTCGATGCGCGGCTTGTCCCAACCTAGCAAGCGGGGGACGGTTCCGATGTTCTGACGAACTGACCAGTGCGGGAACAGCCCAACTCCCTGAATCGCGTAGCCGATTCCTCGGCGTAATTCCTCGACGCGCAGCGTACGCACGTCATCGTCCCCCAAGAAGAGCGAACCTGAATCCGGTTCGATCAGTCGGTTGATCATGCGCAAAGTCGTGGACTTGCCGCAGCCCGAGGGACCGATCAGTACGACGACTTCACCCTCGGCGACCTCAAGAGAGAACTCATTGACGGCTGGCCGCTCAGCGCCCTCGTAGTGCTTCGATACGGATTCCAGTCGAATCATCGCATGTGCTCCCGAATCCGTTTTGGAGTGACGAGATACTGAAGGCCTCGCATGAGTCCGTCCACGGTGAGCGCCAGTGCCACCAGCGCGATGGACCCCAGCACTACCAGATCGTTGGCCTGCTGCGCGAGTCCGAAGAAGACCAGCGGCCCAAGGCCGCCCGCCGCCACGAACGCTCCGAGTGTGGCATTGGCAACCGTCTGCTGTGAGGCGGTCCTGACGCCGGAAAAGACGACGGGGGCGGCAAGCGGCATCTGCACTCTTCGGACAACCTGAGACGATGTCATCCCCATCCCACGACCAGCTTCAACGGTCTGCGGCGGGACGCTTGCAAGCCCCGCATAGGTGTTTCGCACGATCGCGAGCAACGCGTACAAAGTCAGCGCGAGGACCACCGGCGCCCAGCCCAAGCCGCC
Organism: Actinomycetota bacterium; assembly: GCA_018902765.1. Classification (GTDB taxonomy): domain Bacteria; phylum Actinomycetota; class Coriobacteriia; order Anaerosomatales; family JAHIQC01; genus JAHIQC01. The sequence continues at coordinate 1,888 of JAHIQC010000385.1, forward strand.
CACGCCGATTCTTCTGAGTGCAGGAAAGGCGTAGGACAACGCGGCCATCGGGGCCACGAGAATGCCGATCAGCGCAAGTCCCGGAACCGTCTGAAACGCACTGACCACCGAAAAGATCGGCGCGGAAGCGCGTCTGAAACGATATGCGACCACACCCAATCCGACGCCGAGAATGGTCGCCACGATGATGGACGAGGCGGAGTATGTGATGTGCTGTCCTACCGACGGCCAGAAACGCTGGCCCAGATTGTGGTACTCCACGAGGATGCCCAGATCGTCGAGGCTCCCCATGGCCGCGGCAATGGCGATGCCCACAGGGGCGAGCAGGGTCACGACCCACCCCGGCACCGTGCCAAGCCCCAGCTCGCGGCGAGCCGAGATGATGAGTGCGAATGCCGCGAATCCGGCGAGCCACACACCGGCCCCGAGCGAGTAGCGCGCATAAGGGCCTACCCGCTGAACCGCAGGCCCGGCCGCCGCTCCGGAAACCAGCATCCAGACAACCACGGATGATGCCGCCGCACCTCCCCTCATGGCGGAACTCATACGACTGCGTGGACGGAAGATCGACCCTACGAGCACGACCGCCCAAGGCGCAGAAAGAACCGCTATGCCGAGGAGATCGAGCACGTCCCATACCTGCAGGGACTGCCCGGTGGCGATACGGCTGTGGCTCACACTCGCAAACGGCAGCATGAGCGAGATGGCGACCAGAACCAGCGCCGACACACCTATCTTGTGCGCGCTGAAACGAGACCCCGAAGGCCGTGCGGTCGAAATGGCCCCCGGGCGAAGGGCACCGGGGGCCAGGGACTCACTCACTTCCCGATCAGTCCATTCGCTTCGAGATAATCGCGAGCCACCGTATCGGCGGCTTCACCGTTGACCTGCACCCGCGCATTGAGCTCCTGGAGCTTCGCTATGTCGAATGACGCGAACACCGAGTCGAGCACGTCCTTGATTCCGGGATACTTGTCGAGCGTCGCACCCCGAATGAGGGGCGTCGGCCAGTACACGAGCTGCGCACCCTTGTCGTCCTCGAGCACCGTGAGACCCAGGTCGGCCAATGCGCCGTCAGTGCCGTACGCCATACCGAAGTTCACGCCATCGGTGCCGTCCGCGACCGCCTTTTCGGTCTGAGCGGTGTTGCCGCCGGAGAACACGACCTTCTGGTCCTCGGCGAATCTGAATCCGTAGGTCTGCACGAACGCGGGCATCGCATCCGGGTTGTTGAAGAACTCATCGGAGCCGGCCATCTTGACCGTCTTGCCGGATGTGACGTAGGCAGCCAGATCGCTCATGGTCGCGAGCTTCTCGGATGCCGCGAAATCCTTCTTCAGAGCGATGAGCCAGGTGTTGTTCGCTTTGGCTGGCGCGAGCCATACGATGTTGTTCTGCTCCAAGTCGAGCGCCTGAACCGCCTCGTAACCCTTCTGGGGGTCCTTGTATACAGCGGGATCCTGACCCTCGAAGAAGATGAGACCAGACCCCGTGTACTCGGGGTATATGTCGATCTCGCCGGAGAGCAGCGCCTTGCGCACCACATCAGTGGTCCCCGTCTGGGACTTGTCTTGCACGGTGTAGCCAGCATCCTCCAGTGCGATCTTGATCACCGAGGACAGCAGCTCGCCCTCCGTGTCGATCTTGGAGCCGACGCTTATCGGGCCCATCGGCTCTTTGCCGGTGTCTTTGCCAGAGTCACTGGTCGTCGGGCTGGAACACCCTGCCAAAGCGAATATGAGTAGCACAGTGCCGAAGAGTGTCATCCCTTTGCGCATTCGATCTCCTCCTAGAGTCCTGTCACGACCGCCCAGTTTGTCGTTTCGTGTGTTCTTTCCCCACGATGCGCGATTGTGCGCATACCAACCCTCGGCTATCGTAAGTATGTTCGACAGTGGTTTTCCGATGAGGGGCGTACCGACCTTGAAACTGATCATCCAGATCCCGTGCTACAACGAGTCCGAAACGCTCGCCGTGGCGCTGGCAGAACTGCCTCGCACGATTCCGGGCATCGACGTCGTCGAGTGGCTTGTGATAGACGATGGATCGGTTGATTCGACTTCGGATGTCGCTCGGGCAAACGGTGTCGATCACGTCGTACGTCACCCGGAGAACCGTGGCTTGGCTGCTGCATTTCGGACGGGGGTCGATGCCTGTCTCGAGCACGGTGCGGACATCATCGTCAACACCGATGCCGACAACCAATACTGCGCCGACGACATCCCGGCCCTAGTGGCTCCGATTGTCGCCGGCAGCGCAGAGATCGTGGTCGGAGCGCGTCCGATCTCGGACATCAAGCACTTCTCACCGATCAAGAAGATGCTGCAGAAGCTCGGCTCATGGGCAGTACGAGTCGCAAGTCGCACCGACATCCCTGATGCGCCAAGCGGCTTTCGCGCGCTCAGTCGGGACGCGGCGATGCGCCTCAATGTATTCAACGACTACACCTACACCATCGAGACGATCATCCAAGCCGGGCAGAAGAACATGGCGATCATCTCGGTGCCGGTGCGAGTCAACGCGGACTTGCGTCCCTCGCGGCTGGTCAAGAGCATACCGAGCTACGTGAACCGTTCGCTCGTGACCATTCTCAGGATCTTCATGACCTACAAGCCCATGCGCTTCTTCATGTTCCCGGGCCTGATTTCCTTCGGCTTCGGCGTGGTTGTGGGCATACGCTACCTCTACCTGTACGCCATCGAGGGCGGCCAGGGCCACGTCCAGTCACTCATCTTGACCGCCATCCTTCTGCTCGCGGGCTTCCAGCTCGCGATCTTCGG
>JAHIQC010000386.1 GCA_018902765.1 Actinomycetota bacterium
ACTTTCAAGTGTTCGAGGGTGAGTCAACTTCGGCAGATGACGTCATAGCTGCGGCCAATACCCTGCCCTTCATGGCGGACAAGCGCCTTGTGGTGTTGCGCCATGCGGACAAGATGAACGCAACCGAACTCGGTGCACTGGCTCAGTACGCAGCCGACCCCAACCCAACGACCGCTTTGGTGCTCGTCGCTCAGAAGATGGCCAAGAACCTCAAGATCTACAAGGCCATCGACGCGCTTGGCGGGGTCGCGGAATATAGGGCACCTGCCAAGAGGGATTATCCGCGGACCGTCATCGAGATGTTTGCGTCGAGGGGCAAGTCCATCGGCATGGATGGGGCCGAAGTCCTCGTTCGTGGAGTCGGGTATGACTTGCGCAGGATTTCGATCGAGATGGATAAGATCCTGGCTTTCACGGGCGAGCGGGAGAAGCTATCGCGTGCAGACGTCGAAGAGGTGATGTCGGCGACAGCTCCAGCATCGGTCTTTGATCTGCTCGATGCATTGGGGTCGCGCGACTGCCGCTCGGCGCTTGTCCAGCTAAACGCCCTACTAGGCGGCGGCGAGTCCATCTATGGAGTTCATGCCATGGCGCTTCGGCACATACGTCAGCTGCTTCAGGCGCGAGCTCTCATGGACAGAGTCGATGGATCACGCTCTCCGGAGGCGCTAGCCAAAGCAATCGGCATGAGTCCATGGCAGGCAAAGAACATCATGCGCCAAGCTCAACGTTTCACCGCCGAGGAGCTGGTGAATGCGCTGAGGAACGCAGCTGCAGGAGAGGCGCAAATGAAAACGAGCCGGGATCCCCGACTCGTCTTCGAGCGTTGGCTTATCGCCGTGTGCGGCTAGCCGCTCGGCGAATAGACGCGGTCGCAGCTATACTGCGTTGGCGCGCTTCGCGATGCCCGACTTGCGGTTCGCGGCCTGGTTCTTGTGCAGGACACCCTTGCTGCCGGCGATATCGAGGAGGCGACATGCCTCATTCGCGGCGGCCTTGGCGGCATCCGCATCACCGGCGGCGATTGCGACATCTACCCTTTTGACTGCGGTCTTGAGTGCGGACTTCACACTCTTGTTCCGCAGGCGCGCCCTCTCGTTGGTGAGAATGCGCTTCTTCTGGCTTTTAATGTTGGCCACGTTCTGTAGTTCCTTCCAACTCGTTTGGCGCCCGTCGTCGCAGTGGGGTGCGGACGAACCCTGCGATACTAGCACACGGTACGGGGCGACGCCACACACCCTTTGGCGCGACAGGTCATTCTTCGCGCTTCTTTGTAACCCTCGACCCTGTTAAGATAGGCCGCTATGACGAACCCAGCACAGATACGCAACTTCTCCATCATCGCGCACATCGACCACGGCAAGTCGACGCTCGCCGATCGCGTGCTGCAGTTGACGCACACTATCGAGGACCGCGACATGGTCGAGCAGGTCCTCGATAGCATGGATATCGAGCGTGAGCGCGGCATCACCATCAAGGCCCAAGCGGTACGGGTCATGTACGACGCTGATGACGGTCAGACCTACCAGCTGAACCTGATCGATACCCCGGGTCACGTCGACTTCACTTACGAAGTGTCGCGTTCGCTGCAGGCATGCGAGGGATGCATGCTCGTGGTCGACGCTGCACAAGGGGTCGAGGCGCAGACTGTCGCCAATGCTCTTATGGCGATGAACGCGCACCTAGAGATCATCCCGATCATCAACAAGATCGATCTGCCCGCAGCCGATCCGGAGCGTGTGCGCCACGAGATCGAAGAGGGTCTCGCAATCCCGGCCGACGAGGCCGTGCTCACCAGCGGCAAGACAGGCGAGGGCGTCCGTGAGGCACTTGAATCGGTGGTACGCCGCGTACCGCCGCCCAGCGGCGACCCCGATGCACCTCTGACGGCACTCATTTTCGACAGTTACTTCGACACGTATCGTGGCGTCGTCGCGCTCGTTCGAGTGATCGACGGTCGCATGTACAAGGGCCTCAAGGTTCGCCTCATGGCCACGAACGTCGTTACGGATGTCGAGGAGGTCGGAGTGCGTCGGCCGGCCAACGTGCCGGTGGACGAGCTGGGTGTTGGCGAGGTCGGCTATCTCATCACCGGCCTTAAAGACCCGAGCCTCGTGAAGGTCGGCGACACGGTCACGCTGGCCAAGCATGGTGCGACCGAGCAGCTTCCCGGGTATCGCGAGGTCAAGCCTATGGTGTTTACGGGCCTGTTCCCAATCGACGGCGACCAGTATCCCGAACTGCGCGATGCGCTGGACCGACTAAGGCTCAACGATCCGGCCCTCATCTACGAACCCGAGTCGAGCCATGCGCTCGGATTCGGTTTCCGAGTAGGGTTCCTCGGCCTGCTGCATATGGAAGTCATCAAGGAGCGCCTCGAGCGTGAGTTCGACCTGGATCTGCTCGCAACGGCACCGAGCGTTGAGTTCCACGTGTTCAAGACCAACGGCGACATGGTCGTCGTTCATTCGCCGCAGGACATGCCTGAGCCCGGGTACATCGAACGCATCGAGGAGCCGTATCTGACGGCGCAGGTCATCGTGCCGCCCGATTACGTCGGGGCGGTCATGGAGCTTGCCGAGGGTCGTCGGGCGACGTTCAAGAACATGCAGTACCTGTCCAAGACGACAGTGGACCTGCACTACGAGATACCGCTGTCCGAGCTCATCATGGACTTCTTTGACCAGCTCAAGAGCCGCACCAAGGGCTACGCGTCGCTGGACTACGAGTTTCTGGGCTATAGAACATCCAAGCTCGTGAAACTCGACATCCTGCTCGCCGGCAAGCCGGTGGACGCGCTGTCGTTCATCGTCCACAAGGACAAGGCCTACGCTCGCGGCAAGGTCCTTACCGAGAAGCTGCGCGAGATCATTCCTCGGCAGATGTTCGAGGTGCCGATCCAGGCCGCCATCGGGGCGAAGGTGCTTGCACGCGAGACGGTGAGAGCCATGCGCAAGGATGTCATCGCCAAATGCTACGGTGGTGACATATCGCGCAAGCGCAAGCTTCTGGAGAAGCAAAAGAAGGGTAAGAAACGCATGAAGAACGTCGGGAACGTCACGGTTCCGCAAGAGGCGTTCATGGCGATCTTGAAGGTCGACGAATAACGATCCGCTCCAATCATGGAGGCCTTTTGGGCATCTCGGGCGACGTGTTCGACTTGGACCGGGCGTTCTCGGGCCCGCAACTGCCCGCGCACCTGTACATCCACGTGCCGTTCTGCCGCACCAAGTGCTCGTACTGCGATTTCTACTCGACCGACGAGGTTTCCGATATCAACGTCGAGATGGTCATTCGCGGCATCGAGGCTGAGATCGTGCGCTGGCACAACGCCGGGCTTCCCGGGGTGCTGGAGACAGTGTATCTGGGGGGAGGCACTCCGACCGTCATCACGGCCGGCGCGGTCAGGCTCGTTCGCACCGC
>JAHIQC010000387.1 GCA_018902765.1 Actinomycetota bacterium
CGCTTCGCTCGCAGGATATCCGTCAAACGTTGGATGCGCTGCCGCTCGGTCATGGAACTCAGCACTCGAAAGCGAGAGCGGAAGTTGTGGAACGGCCATCGTGGATGACTCGCGTGGAGAATGGCGCCGTCGCTGAAGCGCGCACGCGCTCGTTTCTGCTTGATCGCTTCTGGCTGCTTGAGCGTTCGATTGACCTAGAGGGCGCGGATTTGATTGTTCAGCGCAGGCTCACGAACAAATCCCTGCTGGACCGGACTCCACCGCAACTCGGGTACGTCCAAGCCAAGTTCTATGCGAACGTCAAGACCACTCACTACGTTCACCGGGAGTACGTGGTAGACGGCGATACGCCGCGCCCCGAGTTCTTCGTTGTCTGCCACACGGGCGCCGAGGGCTCCGCCCATGCGTATTTCCTAACGGCGTCTGACATCGTCGATAACTTCACGCTGACACCAGACTCTCACTCGCGACCCGACTGCTATGCGATGCCCGGGACGGTGCTTCTGGCGCAGCGTTTTGAGATCGTCGATCGCGGACGTGTCCTCGACGCCATTGAGAGGGCGCTTCGCGACGCGGACTTCTATAGAAACCGCACGTTTCTATCGTGGGCCATGCCTCGAGTCCCGGAGGAGCATCCGCCAATCCTGCCAATGTACGAGGAGTCTATTGATAACTGGTGGGGCGATATACCTGAGGGTTTCGACAAGGTTCGGGACGCTGCCCGTCGCGCACAATGGGATGTTCGCGAGGTTCTCGAGATGCTTTGCGAGATTGAGACGTCGAGCGACCCGGAGCGGTGCCAAGCACTTGCGGAGGAACTCTGGCACCACTGGGGCAATAGAGTCACGCTGCCTGACGACATGTACGACCCGGAGCTCTACGGCGCTGTACTGCACCATAAGCGGAGGTACGAGGAACTCAGTGGGTCCGGCCTGTTGGGCGCACATGCAGCGCTCAGACGATCTGCGCTTGAGATGATCGGGGAGTACGTCGATCGAGTCATGCCTCTCCGCAGGGATCAAGTCGTGACAGTCAAGGTCCGGTATGACCCTAGGACACTTCTCCAAGTGAGTTTTGACTTCGCGCTGGTTTCGGCGGCATCGCTTTGGGAGGGTGGGCCGGAAGACGATTGGCGCTTCGAGGCGGTCCCTGATACGCGCGGCGTGTTGCAGACCATACCCGGCCACGTCGAGGTCTATCTGGTGCCCGGCGTGTACTTGCATTGGCGCCATGAGGACAGCGAATGGACGGTGGACTCGGGACCATGGACAGATCAAGTTGCATGGGCCGTGCAAGGCGCAGTCGGGATGCTGTGTGAGGAGATTCTTGGCTTGCGTTTTGAGGCGTAGGTGCTCTTCCTTTGGCGCATCTAGCAATCGCTTGTAGCAGACGCGAGAAGTCGTCGTACTCTGGAAGTCATTGGCGCGATACCCAAGCGGAGTACGTTGGGCGGACCGATGAGAGGTGGACCGTGGGCACGAAGGCTAGGCTGAAGTTCCTGAATCGGGCCGCGCGATTCGACGCAGACATCGAGTTTGTAGATGTCATCAATTGCGCCGTGGAGTGCGGCGACCTGACGCCGCCAGCAGGCGCCCCGCTCTTCACTCACGTCGAGCCCGAGCGTCACCGGCGCCTGAGCCGGCAGCAGCCAAACGACGACAACCGCCAGCACGTCGCGGCCCACCTGCGAAAGACGGTGTTCTCTTCGTACATCAAGGACCTATACGAGGACTTCTCGGCTTACCTCGAAGAGATCATTGTCGTGAGCCGCAAGGGCTTCAGGTTGGGCCGTCTGGCAACTGCCCACAAAGTCCAGCTGGACGCCAATGACATCCTCGATTCTGGATCCTGGGAGGGCGTTCTGGGGCTTGTGACGCAATCGGTATTCGACCGACTTGGTGGCATGAGTAACACGGCCCGTATCCTTCAGGCGCTTGGCGACCTGCTCGGCCTGGAGCTTGATGACAGCGTAGTAACGGCGGCGCAGCCGTTCGTCGATCTGCGGCATCTCTTAGTGCACTCAGACGGCATTGCCAGCCCCGAATTCTGCAAGGCGTTCCCGGATTTCGGTGCTTTCGAAGATGAGCCCATCAGACTGACCGTCAGCACGGTGCAGGACGCGCGCATCGCGGTGACAGCCCTGGTGGAGCACGTTGACGGCAAGGCAATCGCAGCCGGTCTCGTCACTGCGGAAGACATGCAATAGGCCGGATCTGCCGCGTACAAGCGTATCGGACGCCGTCAGGTAATGTGATCTGTAAGCGTATGAGCGCCGCTCATGCGCAAACGCGTTGGGCAGGCAGGGGAGATTGACTGAATGGATATTCACGGCTCACGCCCGAACGAGTTCAAGACGGTAGAGGGATGGCTAGACTCCGAAGCCAAGCCGGGCCGGGTTGACATCTTCGGCATCTCTGGGTACGGAGGCGTCGGCAAGTCATACCTCTTGAACCAGGTGCTCGAGTACTCACAACCAATGTCGAGGGGGTACTTGAAGATCACGGCCGATGGACAGGACTCGTCGATCCTTGGCGATTTCATGGCTCTCTACGACCGCAAGTTCGCACCCAAGACCGTGCCCAGCGGCAAGCCCAACTTCGACTACTTCCCGCATGCACGAGCGTTGGTGCAGCAACGCGCCAGGCTCACAAAGCGAATTGAGGGAGAAATCGAGAAGGCGGACATGCCCGAAGCCGCAAAGAAGGCCGCACGACTCATCTTCGCTGCCGGAACCACCGTCAATAAGTACTCGAAGAAGACGAAAGACGCTGTGGACTTCAAGGCGCTTCAAGAGGCGGGGGCCGTTGAGGGGCTCGACATGGGAATCGACTTTCTCGGTCGTGTCGGCGTCATGGTCGGCACCTCTTGGCTACCCGGACCCGTGAAGAACGTCCTGGGCATTACGTACAGAGAGCGCCTGAGAACGGACCTCTATGGTTTGAGCTCCGATGAATGGGTTGCCGATCTGTGTGCGATTCTCAATCGGCCTCAGCGGAAGGACCGGTATCGCCTGTTTGAATCGCCGATAGAGGGCTTGGATCGGCTGCTGCTCGTGATAGACGACTTTGAGATTCTCGGAAAGACGATTGCCGACTTCGTGACATCCGCTCTGATTCCGGCCCTGGAACACGCCAACTTCCATTCGACAGTCATCATATTGGGACGCGATGCTCTCCCTGACGCGCACGTATCCTTTCAGCACCACTTGTCTCGCTTGGTCAGAGACAAGATCCGTCTCGAACGGTTCCCTGACGACGTTGCTCGGCAGATGTTCCGCGAAGCCGGGCACCCGGATTCGGACATCCCCACTCTCATGGAGGAGTCCCAGGGATACCCGTTCTTGGTATCGCTCCTATGCGAAGCCAAAGGGGGCGGCGTCAGCTTCTACCAGCAGCTCTACGAGCGCACCACCAGATGGATGGCGCCGATGGAGAAGCAGTGGGTCATACCCCTTTCCTATCTGGATCGAGTGACCAAGCCCGCAATCGAGGCAATGCTGCCGGACGCTCCCGCGTCCGTAGTGATGGAGTGGTTCAAGCATGAGGCATCACTGCGGGACCCGAATGCGGAGTGGTACGTGATCGCGCCGTACATTCGTAGAATGCTCAAGGAGTACCACTGCAAAGAGATCGGACCAAAGAGGCAACTGGAGATGATCGCGAAGGGTGAGGAAGCATCGCTGCTGGCCTAGCAATCGTGTCAACGCGGACGGCTCCGCACGCCGCATGTGCTCCGCACCGACTACACCCAGCGCTAACCGGACGGGGAATCACGTGGAGTCTAGGATCATCGCAGCTGACCTCTTGACCGAATCCGCGCGCCGGCGTGACATCCACTTGTCGCTCCTTGTTGCGGACACAGGGCTGTGGGTCAGCCCTGATTACTACCAGCGTCTGCTCGCAGACACAGGTTCGGGCGCTCTCTTCCCGCGTGTTCGTCGAGCTCGAATCGGTCAGGGTGAGGCACGCGGGCAGTTCGTCGACGGCGTTCGCCTGGATGACAACAACTACGCGAACGTCGCGATCAAGCGAGCCCTTGGGCTTTCCGGTGGTGCGGCGGTGGGCTTCGAGGCCTGCCACATCTGGCCCCTGACCTGCTACGAAGAGCGGTACCACACGCTTGTCGCCAACATCGTTCTGCTTCCGCGGGCGTTAGCTGGTCTGTCTGACCACGACCTTGAGATCCAGCGAGCACTTCAGTACCGCGCCTTCGAGTTGTACGGGTGGTGGCCAGAGGCGCAGGAACAACCGGTGGAGCCGGAGTTCTACCCACCGGAATGGCGCGATCCGCAGCCCGACCCGGCGACCGTTCGGACGTTCCGTGCTGCTCGAACTAGCGCCGCGACTGGTTCGTCGGCCGAAACACAGCGCGCCCTCGAAAACCGCATCAGACAGTGGGCAGCGCAGCCCTCGCTAAACGTGCACAAGATAATCGCGATTGTCGCCGCCGCAGACGACGACATTCTTCGTGATGAGCTGGTGGCTCGCGCCGGCGAGGCGACGGGCTCGAAGAACGCATACGGTGCAGTCGCCAGCCTAACGACCAATAGCAGCAACGCGTACGGCCGCGTCTTCGAAGTCCACGGCAAGCGGATTCGATTGGCCAGCGATGTCGCGGCTGTGGTCAAAGGTCTCAGTTGGAGCTCCGCCGATTAGTTGAGGCATTGGACGGCGAAAGGTGGCGACCCGCCAAAGGCCCTCTGATACTGCGCGAGATGACAGCTCTGGGCCGGCCACGCATGTCGGTTTCTCGATCCGCAGTGGGATCGCACCCGTCTGACGGATGAACTTGCGGCGCCGCGCACGTCGCTCTAGCAATCGCTTCGAGCGCATGGCCAGGACCGAACGCTCGCACCCGCCCTACGGCCCCGGCTGTCGTTCACCCTCGGCACGATCGCCCGAGGGTTCCTCACCGGCTGCCGCAACGCTGCGACCGCCAGACCCTCGGCATGGAAAGGGAGGGGTAGGCGGCGAGCAAGCGATGCGTGTTAGCCTCCCTGTTGTCTGAGTCGATGAGAGGACCGCACGTGAGCGCTGACGACCGAGACGCACGAATCGACGCCATAGCCGCGAAGGCTCTCATGCTTGCGCCTGGTGACACGTTCGCGGTGCCAGTGTCGGGGGACGAGCGCGAGGCAGAGCGAGCGCTGGCGGACATCGAGCAAGCAATCGAACGACAGTACGAGGCAGGTCGTGACATGGTGCCCGACCTTGCACATCCAGACGAGCTGGCGATGAGCAGCATCCGAACTCGTCAGGCCTCGCACATCATCATCGAGCGCGGGGGCACTTCCTCAGAATAGTGCGATTTAACTGCATCTTTCTCCTTTCAAAGTCTTGCCATTGGTTGTGCGATACGCTACAATTGAGGTGTCAGCAAGTCAACCGAAGGGAGCAGGACAGATGAGCGAAACCAAGAAGCGGGTGCGGCCGGCAACATCCATCCCTATCGACCCCGACAAGTTGCGGCTCGTGCTGCGCCGCCGATTCATCAACAACCGTGAGGCGAGCGAGTTGCTCGGCAAGTGTTCCGAATGGATGGCGGTCGTGCTGCACAAGAGGCGCATCAACTTCTACGTGCTCGACGACCTCGCGGGAGCCTTGAACATGAACTTCGACGACCTGTTCGAGGAGATTGTCGACGAGGAGAAGTGGCTGGCGCTGTAGGCCCCTGGGCCCCCGGATTCGTCCGGGGGCCCACCGCTATGCACTCGTGCATAGCGACAAGGTCGGCCAGGGCCGAACGCCCGCACCCGCCGAAGCGCCCCGGCTGTCGTTCGCCCTCGGCACGATCGGCCGAGGACTCCTCACCGGCTGCGCCTCGGCTGCGACCGCCAGATCTTCGGCATGGAAGATGGGGGATGGGGTCGGCGATGCTCGGGATGCCACTACTGGAAGCGTCCGGCGGTCTGCCAAAGAAACATGCTCTGACCTGCAAATATTTCACGAGAATGTCTTGCCATTGGTTGCGCGATACGCTACAATAGAGGTGTCAGCAAGTCGCAACGAAGGGAGCACCACAATGGCAAGGAGCAAGAAGAGTTACCCGCAAGGCATGACGCTGCAGATGGTTTCGACCTACCTCGTGCGAGAGACGGTATCGAGCGAACTCAATTCCGTGAGTACGCCCGAGGACGCAGCCAAGGTCGTTCGTGACCTGTTCGACTTCGACCACCTCGACCGCGAGCAGTTCGTCGCACTGGCGCTCAACACCAAGAACCGTGTAATCGGTGCGTGGGCAGTTTCGGTCGGAAGCCTGAACGCCTCAATCGTCCACCCCCGCGAACTGTTCAAGCCCGCAGTGATGCTCTCGGCAGCCTCCATCGTCATCGCTCACAACCACCCGAGCGGCGACCCGACCCCGAGCGGTGCCGACATCCAGCTGACCCGCCGCATCGTCAAGGGCGGGGACGTCCTCGGTATCGAACTCCTCGACCACGTCGTCGTGGGCGACGAGTCCATCGCCTCGCTTCGGGACTTGGGGCTGATGTAGAGAGAAGTCGGGGAGGGGGTCGGGTGCGCGCCCGGCCCCCAAGCCCCCGCAAGCGGGAGCTTGGGGGAGTCGCCCCCACATCGATCGAAATCATCCGCGGACTGTCCAGCGCTTCGCGCTTGCGCCCGCTATCATCATTCGTGACGGTTCTTCATTGAGCCGTGTGCTTCCCGGACTTGCTGACACTTCTCCGGGGACGAGGCATCCAGCTCAATCGAGCCGGGTGCCTCGTCGCTTTGTCGTGTGTTTCGCACGGTCGCCGTGCCGGCCGATCGGTCGGCCGCTGCTCGCGGAGGTGCCCACGCCTGACCACAGCCAGGCCCGCTGTGGACAGCCGCTCGACCTGAAGCGAGGCGCACGGTCGCCTCGATCCCGACGCCCGTCCGTCGGCCTGACCACAGGCAGCCCACCTGTGGACACCCCGACCGTCGTCGACCCGTATCGGGGGTCGAAGACTCGGACTCCCTGCACCGCATCCCGCGATCTGCTTGCGGCGGGCTCGGCGAGTTCCGACCTTGAAGAGAGAACGCAGGATAAGCAGAGCCGCTCGGTGCGCGGATCTGCGAAGGGAACGCATCACCGGCTAAGCCGGTGAGCACCTGAAACGCGTCCGACCTTCCGCCACAACGCCAAAGCCGCTATCAGGCGGACTTCGCTACTTTGCGCCGCTCGCAGGCGAGCACGAATAGCGGCTCGCAAAGGGGCCGCTTCGACGGTCGCCGGATCCCAAAGTCCTGTGCACTCGTGCAGAGCGCGTACCATGCGCTCCTGCAAAGCAGTCCCCGGCCGAGAGGGTGCCAACCGTGTCGAACAAACGTCCACCTTTGGGAAGTGTCGGCGAGCCAAGGCGACTGACGATCCGTCTGACACCGAAGGACTACGACAGGCTCTCCGCGTTGGCGGCCAACGAAGGCGTCGCGATGGCCGCCAAGGGGCGCGAACTCATGATCTCGGCTATGGACCCGCAGATCTTCGGGGAGCGCTATCACGACGTCGAAGGCTTGCTGCGCGGCGTCGTCCGAGATGAGATCGCGACACATTCGGAGCGTCTGCACAAGAGGCTCTACCGGGTCGGCGGTATCACCGCAGCCATGGTGTTTTTCGTCCGCGACATTCTCGGCCAGGTCTTCGAGTTCACGCCGCAAGCAGTCACACAGCTCTGGCGGGAGGCGGAGGGCCACGGGTTCAAGTACATGGGCGCGAAGCAACCCGAGCCGATGGCTGAGGATGACGCGGATGCAGGGAGCACGCCGTGACGCTTGGACCCCTTGTCGTCAAGGTGAGTTATGCCACACCGAGCGCGAAAGACGGCGCGCATGCCGAGTACATCGCCACGCGTCCCGGCACGGATCTGAGCGTCACTCCAGATTCGCTCGCGCGCATGGTGAGCCGGGACGTCTCCGACGATGCCACCTACACCCGCTACATCGCCGAGCGTCCGGGCGTGGTCGCCGACGGTGAGGCGCATGGGCTCTTCGACGAGCACGGCGTGCCGGACCTGGCTTCCGTCACCGGCGAACTCGCGGAGCTCTCCCAGGCTCCGCTCTATCGGGTGATTGTGTCAGTGAATCGGGCCGACGCGGAGGAGTTGGGGCTGGACTCGAAGGCGCAATGGGAGCGTCATGTGCGCTCGAATGTCGATGCGTTGTCCGCGGCCACCGGGATCCCGCGCGAGAACGTGCGTTGGGTGGCGGCGCACCACGACCCGGCGGCTGGCCATCCGCATGTACACGTCATGGTGTGGGACAAGACCGACAGCCTCGCGTACAAGCGCGTCGGGCCATGTCATGGCGGCTCGGATGGCCACATACCTGCTCCGCGACTCAAGGTTCTTCGCGGGGCGTTCACCCGCGAGATCTACGGCGCAGTGCGCGAGGGTGTGTACGAGGCCAAGGGACGCGCGCGCTCCGAGGTCCGAACGTTCGGCACGACATCCCTTTCGCTGGCTGTTGAGGAGCGCCGACGGATCGGGGCGGGACTTGCCCTCCCGACCGTCTCGGGTCTCACGCGCGACCTGGACGCGTTGTCGCGCACGCTGCCCGGACGCGGCCGAGCTGCATACAAGTACGTCTCACCTGAGACGAAGGCCGCAGTCGACCGGATTGTAGACAAGCTGGTGTTGTCGGGACCGATTGCCGAGCGGGTCACCGCATACGGCGACGCGGCCGTGGAGCTCAAACGCCATCACACCGCGGATCCCGAGCAACTCGCATCCGCACGCGCCAATGCCGAGGCGGACCTGCGAGAGCGACTGGCTCCCGACGTGCTGCAGGCCGCCGTGAGCATCCAGCTCCTCCGGACGGCCGAAGGCATCATACGGACCGCTCCGCTCGTGGCCCGCAACCATCTGCTCGAAGGGGCGTCCGAGTCCACACGCGTGTTCTACACCCGAGCTCTCATGACCGCAGGGATCGACGAGAACACGGCAGCGAGCGTGATGGTCAAGGCCTGTCGGGGCGACGAGCCGGCTGAGGCTACGGCGACCCGCATTACGACCGCGTACGCAGAAGACCAGCCCCTGCGGCCGTCCGAGTGGGCGGCGTGGCGAAACGAGAACGCACTTCCCGAGCTCTCGGCGGGGTTGCAACAGACCGCGGCCACGCTCCACCTGCTCGACCAGGTGTCGCGCCACTTGTCGCCACCGAGCTCGGCGTCAGCCCAAGAGGTCGCGCGGATTGACTGGGGCAGGCTCGGACGGGCCACACGCCCGACGGGGCGCACGGACGGTGGTCGCGGCATGACGCTCGACCCACGCGACGGTCTGTCGTCTTAGAAGAACACTCCCGGAAAGGTAGTGCCAATGGCTGCTCGGTACGCTCAAGTGGGCGCTGACAGCGAATCGATGAAGGGGACACGAATGCAGAGAACGACCAGGCGGATCGCCATCGCCTCGCAGAAGGGGGGCGTCGGGAAGACGACCACGGCCTGGAACGTCGCGGCAGGGCTCACCGCCAAAGGACGCGACGTTCTGGTGATCGATCTCGACGGCCAGTGCCACCTGACGACCGGCGTGCTTGGCGCACCACCGGCGCGAAGCCTGTGGGACGTCTTGACTGGCAGCATGCCCGCTGAGGATGCCGTCGCACCAGGCGCGGAGTTCGACCTGCTGCCCGCCTCCGAGATGCTGTCTCGAGCCGACTACGATCTGGGCGGTCGCCCGGGTCGGGATTTCCTTCTCTCCCGCGCGCTGAAGGGCCGACGGGATCCGGGGAGTGGGACTCGAGCGCCAGGGGTGCAGGACGACTACGACTACATCATCCTCGACTGCCCGCCGTCCCTCGGCATCATGACCGCCAACGCACTCGCCTATGCCAGTGAGGTCATCGTCCCTGTCACGCCGGGGCTGTTCGCGGTCAGCGGGCTTGGGATGCTCGGCTCTGTCATCGCCGAGACGATCGACGCCGGCGTCAACGAAGACCTGGCAATCGCCGGCATCCTGCTCACCCAGTACGAGGGCGGTACCGGCCTGCACCGGAGTATCGCGTCAGCCGTCGAAGAGCAGTTCCCCGGGCTGCTCTACCCACTCGCGATCCGTAAGAACGTGGCGATCGGTGAGGCGCATGCCGAGGGCCGGAGCGTGCTGTCCTATGCGCCGAAGAGTCACGGCGCCGCCGACTACACCGAGCTTGTCGAGCGTCTGATTCGGCAGGAGGGTTAGCCATGGGGCGACCGAGGATCGAACGGGGCGCGAAGCAAGGCGATGTGATCAGAGATCGTGTGGCGGCAGTGGCCGCACGCTCCGCGAGGCCGACCAATCTGCTCGGCCAAAAGACCGACCGGTCCGTGACCGTGCCCCTCAACCAGCTCCACCCGGACCCGCGCAATAACGAGGTGTTCGAGCTCGGCGGCATCGAGGATCTGGCACACGACATCGAGGCCAATGGACTGGCGCACTATCCCGTCGTGCGAGCTCATCCCGAGTTCGAGGACGAGTACATGATCGTGGCC
>JAHIQC010000388.1 GCA_018902765.1 Actinomycetota bacterium
GCCGAGGAACCCCTTCTTCTCGACATCGACGGGCGTCATCGTGATCACCCCGCGATTGGCCATGGCCATGAGCGTGGCGGCCACATCGCCGTCCTCTACGGTGCCCATGCGCCACAAAGCCCCCACGATGGCCGGGTGGAGCTGTGCGGGCTCCTCGCGGAAGTACTCGCCCTTGAACTCGGGGGTGTACTCCTTGCCGTGGCGCAGGAACATCACGACAGCAAGCGCCAGTGCCGCGAAGGATACGAGAATGCTGAGCCAGCGCACCCCGCCCACGATCACCCGCTGCTTCATGATCTCGCTGTTCTTGGTGTCGGCCCAGCCCTTTTCCTGCTCAAGGATCTGCGTGAGTTGCGAACCGGGAGTGTCCGCAGCTTGTGCCAGGGCCTCCCGAGGAAAAACCGTGCGCAATTCTACGAAGGTCTTCGGGTCAAGATGAGACACGTACAGGTCCACAGAGCCATCCGCGTTGGGCTCTACGCTGCCCGCCAGCGGCCCGTGCCCCCATGCGCGCAGGTTCTCCTCGATGGTGACGGGAACTCCGGCGGGCCAAGGTAGCGCGACGTGCACGCGCACGTCCGAGGCACCGACTTCCCACCGGTCGCCGATGAACTGCCAGTACAGCTCCCCGGTGTCGTCCCATTTCTTGGCCGCGCCGGTGACTCGATACGTAAGCGCAAACGTCTTGGCCTCATCGGCGGAGCGATGGAACGCGTGGACCACCACAGTGCCGCCGGTGTCCTCGACCCAGTAGGTGCCGGGCGTGCGCGTATCCAAGGGCGCCGCGTCGGCGTTGGGCACGTAGGCCCCCTCGGGACCCGCCACCCCGACGATCGTGATATCGGTCCCCTGCGCGCGATCGAGCTCCCAATACGCTCTCGTGAACTCGCCGTCGAATTCGTAGGTTCTAAGCTCACTCACATCCAGCGAACCATCCGGGTTGAGAGTGGCCTGGATGTCCACGGGGCCCATCGAGTAGTCCTTGGCAAGCGCGGTGGGTGCCCCCACGAACAGACACACCAACACGAGCGCCCAGATCGGCGTCAGCCGCAATGGCGATACTATCCGCCTAGTCCACCCCAGCAGATGCATGCTATCTCTCCCTTAGCTTGCCGAAGAATGCCTTGAGCATCGCGGTGCTCTCTTGGGCGAGTATTCCCGAACTCACGTCGAAACGATGATTCAGCCGATGATCGTCATGGAGGTCATACAGACTGCCAAGCGCCCCGGCCTTCGGATCGTGTGCGCCGAAGACACAGCGGGAAATGCGAGCCTGATGCATGAGGCCGGCGCACATGGGGCACGGTTCGAGCGTCACGTAGACCGTACAGTCCGATAGCCGCCACCGCTCAAGGCGGCTGGCAGCCAGGCGAATCGCCAGCAACTCGGCGTGGCCCGCCGGGTCGTGATCGATCTCGCGACGATTGTGGCCTTGAGCGACGACCTCGCCGTCACATACGACAACGGCGCCGATCGGCACCTCGCCAATCTCGGCGGCCAGGGCGGCCTGGACGAGCGCCAAGCGCATATATGTCTCGTCGGCGTCCAATCCTGCCTCCCGAAGAAGCGTTGTGTGCGCTCGGCCTCTAGGCTGCTAGCGCCAGGCGCAAGGCACGACGCGGGGTACCTGAATGGATTCTACCGCGTCGCACATGGCACGTGCGGCGCAAGGGTATCGCAGGAATACCTGCAAAGCGCGGCGCAAGAGATTATTATGGATGAACGAGGTTACCGCCTCGCCTCGGACATGCGTCCTTCGAGCATGTCGACAAAGGAGATCGAATGACATCGGAAGACATCGCTGGCACCGCCACCTTGGCCGAGGACGACGACCGGGGCTCGGATAACCGCAGACTTCTGGGCGTCATCGCTTTGGTCGCCATCATCTTCATGGCGCTGTGGCTGTTTCTGTCTCAGACGGCGAATGTCCCTGATGTGGTCGGTCTTCAGGAGAGCGAAGCGCGCCTAGTCATCGCAGATGCCGGGTTCGTGGTCGGCCAGATCGATTCGATCGCGGCCGAGGCTCCCGCTGGCGAAGTCACCGCCCAGGCTCCTGAGGGCGGCGCGCGCGCCCTTAAAGGCGCGCAGATCGACCTTACCGTGGCCATGGCTCCTGGCGGTGGCGATGTGGGTTCCAACGGCCCGTCCGGGTCCGATAGCACCTTCGACCCCGACTACACCCCGCCCGACACCACCAACAATGGCGACGGCTCATCAGGTGGTTCAATCGCTTACGGCCCACAGGTTCCGCAGGTCCTCGGCGTGTCTGAGGCCAAAGCGGTGTCAA
>JAHIQC010000389.1 GCA_018902765.1 Actinomycetota bacterium
AAGTCATCGCGAGCGGGAGCTGAGGTGGATAGGATCATCTCGTTGATACGACCGTCCTTGGCTCCGAACAGCGCGTGCACCCGTGCGGGAGCCCCGTCGCGACCTGAGCGTCCGCACATCTGGTTGAACTCGATGTCGTTGAAGGGCAGGTGGTACAGGACCACATGGCGTATGTCGGGGATGTTCACTCCTTCGCCAAAGGCGCTCGTAGCCACGACCACACTCAAGTCGCCGTCCCTGAATGCCCGTTCTACGGCGTGCCGGGCCGCGCGCCCTAAACCGCCGTTGTAGAAGGCGACTCGCATCGCCAGCTCCGGCACCCGCTTGCGCAGCATCTTGGCGAGCCGGACAGACTGCTCTCTCGAATTCACGTAGATGATCGCCTTGTCACCGCGCGCCATCAGGCCGGCGAGGTACGCGTCTTTGTCCGTGGTCTCCCGACGATCCTCAACAAGCAGGTTCGTTCGGATGGTCGGATCGAGAACCACGCGCGTGATGCCAAGTACCTGGCATATCGTCTGCGCCTCTTCGGTTCCGGCGGTCGCTGTTACTGCGAGCACGTCGGGTGCCCCGAGAGCATCAATGGCGGCTCCGAGTCGAGCATACGCGGGGCGATGGGCTGCGCGGGCGATGCCCACGTGGTGCGCCTCATCAACGACCAGAAAGCCGATTCGTCCCGAAACGGCGAAGCGAGCAGCATGGTGGTCGAGGAACTCCGGCGTGGTGAGCACGACATCGATCGATCCATCCGCGAGCTGCTCGAAAACCTCGTCGCGTCTGGTCGGCGAAGACTCCCCGGTGAGAGTGCACACAACCAAGCCGACCCGAGCGAACGCCTCCTCGAGGTGAAACGACTGGTCCGCAACCAGTGCACGTAGCGGGAACACGAAGACCGACGCCACATGATCACGAATCGCCCGACGCGCCGCGTGCAGGTGAAATATCAAGGACTTGCCGCGACCTGTCGCCATAACCGTCAGGCACCGCTGGCCCGCCGCCAGAGCCTTGAGGGACTCGATCTGTGCGTCGTGCAATGCACGCTCGCCTATGAATGCACGCACCAGCAAGGCGTCGAGCTCAGACTCATCACAACCAGCAAGCTCCTCGCGAAGCGCCTTGCGCTCATTGGCGTCCGACTCGAGGGTATACGCGGCGTCCCTACGCATGACCAGCACGTTGACTCCGAGGGACTTGCCCTCCTCGCCACCGGTGACCTCAGTGACCTCGACGTCATACTCCACACCCGAATCGACCACAGGGGCGAGCGCCGCCGCGAGCCGGCGATTCAAAAACCCCAAGTGATCGCCGTAGCGATCGAACAGGGCAATGGCGCAGGGGTCGTACGGATTGTCAGGCTGACGCTCCAAACGCAAAGGGTCCCCTTGGGCCAAACGCTCTACAAGACCTTGGCGCCCCTCAAAGGTCACGCCAGCGAGTTTAGTATGGAATGACTCGGCCTCTCCAATGCCTCCGTATTCCTCACGGGCAAGGATCTCATCGGCGCGAGCGAAGATGTCTTCAACGAGCTGCGCGGCGGGTCCGTAACCTTGCGGGTCGGGACGCACGGCATAGTCGCGCACCATGAGCTGGACGCGAGCACGACCGCGCCACTCGTCTGCGGTGATCTCATATGCGAGATCGACGGGCGTGTCGTGATCGGCCGCCAGCTCTATATCTCGGCATCGGAATGCGATCGCAGGCACGCTGGACGCACCATCGAACGCTGTGAAACGCAAGTGATTCGAAGTCTTGCCGACCCTCTGTCGCGCCGTCATGAACACCGCATCAGAGCAGAACAGCGGGCGTACGTTCGAGTGGCCGAATGGTTCCAGTAATCGCATCTCCGAGACGAGTTCTGTGCTGATCTCGCTCAGACCCAAGCGCGCCTCACATGTCTTGACGGACGAGAACGCCTCGGCGGGCAGCGCGCTGAGCTCGCGCAACAGCCTGGCTTTGAACTCTGGGAGCTTCGCGGCCTCAAGCGTGAGCCCAACGGCCGCGGCGTGTCCGCCGAACCTGACAAGTAGATCGGAGCATGCCAAGACCGCTGAGTACAGGTCGACAGTGCCGACTGATCTGCCAGAGCCCGTGGCTATCCCATCCTCGACTGCGAACATGATCGACGGCACGCCATAGGTCGCCGTCATACGCGAGGCGACGATACCCTTCACGCCCTCGTGCCAGCCTTCGCCCGCCAGCACCAAAGCGCGGTCCCCGTCGACAAACTCCCGTTCGGCCGAAGCGAGGGCGGCCTGCTGTAGATCCTGCTCCACAGCCTGCCTGACGCGATTGTGCTCATCGAGTGCTAGCGCGAGTTCCTCGGCAGATCGGGGGTCGTCGGTCAGCAGTAGATCGAGAGCGACCAAGGGGTCGGCCATTCGTCCTGCGGCGTTCAACCGCGGGGCCAAGGCGAACGCGACGTTCTCTGAGGTCAGCGCGGATACATCCACGCCGGCGACAACTGCGAGCGCAGCTATGCAGACACGTGCCTCCCGTCGCACCCGGGCAAGGCCGTCGGCGACCAGCGCACGGTTCTCCCCTATCAGTGGGACGATATCGGCCACGGTGCCGAGCATCGCCAGGTCGGTCAACTCGCGCCATGCATCGGGCTTGTTCAACAACGCGCCCACCGCGGCGATCAACTTCAGGGCCACTCCTGCACCAGCGAGCGATGACGAGGGGCACGTGTCCGAAAGCTTCGGATTGGCCACGGGAACACCCCGCGGAACATCACTGCCGGGCTCGTGATGGTCGGTGATCACGACATCGATGCCCCGGGCAAGCAGATTCTCCACAGCCAAAGCCGACGAAATGCCGCAGTCGACCGTGACTACCAGCCCGGGCGCCTGCGCAGCCATACGCTCGACCGAGGCCTCGGACAAGCCATAGCCTTCTGTGAAGCGGTTCGGGACCGTCGCGCTCGCCCGGGCACCAAGCGCTTCGAGGCCACGCTTCATCACGGCGGCCGAGGAGATCCCATCAAGGTCGAAGTCGCCAAAGACAAGAATCGAAGTGTTCTCTTGAATCGCGCGCGCAACTCGCTTGGCAGCGTCGCCCATCCCGGGGATCAGATCCGGATCGAGCCAGTCGCGCTCGAGATCTGGCTCAAGAAAGCGTTGTGCCTCGAGCGCGGTTGAGATGCCCCGGTTCACGAGGATTCTTGCGACAACGCCAGACAGCCCGGTCGCCGAGGCAAGCTCCGAGACGAGGCTTTCGTCTGTCGAGGCCAAACGCCAACGCTGCGGCGGCGTGGGGATCATGGGCATGTTGGATTCACTCATCTTCGGCATGGTATCGCAGAGGGCCGACACCGGTGTGGTATCGACCCTCTGCGTCGGCACATCTCCGAAGCCCTAGGAGGCTTCGGCGTACTTCTTCTTGAGAGCCTGGAACTTGGGCTCACGCTCTTTCCACATAGCATAGAGCGGCGATGCGATACCGATCGACGAATACGCGCCGACACCGAGTCCGATGGTGAGAGCGAACGCGAAGTCCTTCAGCGTCTCGCCGCCGAAAAAGAGCATGACGACCACGGGGATGAGCGAGGTGATCGTCGTGTTGAGCGAGCGGACGAAGACCTCGTTGATCGACTCATTGGCCATCTGCATGAACGAGTTCTTGCGCAGATTCGCGGAGTTCTCTTTGACTCGGTGGAACACGACGATCGTGTCGTAGAGCGAGTAGCCGAGAATCGTGAGCAGCGCCGCGATGGTGTTCGGCGTCACCTCACGACCGACGATAGCGTAAAGGCCGAGCGTGACGAGGATGTCATGCGACAGTGCGATGACTGCCGTGACCGACATCTTGTAGTCGAATCTCAAAGTGACATACGCCAAGATGGCGAAGATCGAAAGTCCCAAAGCGAGCATCGCCCGATTCGTGACGTTCTTTCCCCAGCCCGGCCCGATCGTGGTGACCTGGAACGCGTCGGACTCAAGGCCCACGGCTGTCGCGACCTCTCGAGCATCCGTGGTCGCCTGGTCAGGCGTCGTGACCTCAGTGCGAATTGAGAAGCCTCGCTTGCCTTGGACCACCGTGGTCTGGATGACGGCATTGGGCACGCCCGCGTCATCGAACGCCGTGCGCATCTGTTCGATGGTCACGTCCTTGGCGTCAGGGACGTCTATGACCGTTCCGCCCTGGAAGTCGATACCGAACTTGAGACCAGCGGTCCCAAGCGCGACCAGCGAGATGACCACAAGAACGGCCGATACGCCGAGCATCACAAAACGATACTTCATGAATGGAATATGGAACCTAGGCACGAGCACCACCCCCCTTCGTGGCAGGAGCTTGTTCGACATGCACGACCTTCGGGATTCCCCAGAAACCGGGTGCCTTGGCGAGCACGTTCTCGGCCAAGAACATAAGTGCTGGACGCTTGTACAGAATCATCATGGCGATGTCACAGCCGATACCGATCATCAATGTGAGCGCGAACCCGCGGACGGGGCCGATGGCCACCGAGAAGAGCATCATCGCGGATACGAAGGTGACAAGGTCCGCGTCGACACTCGTCCAAATCGCGTGCAGCGAGCCGGACTTGGCTGCTTGGCGCACCGAACGTCCCATGCGCACTTCTTCGCGAAAACGCTCGAGAATCAGAATCGAGCTGTCCGCCGCGAGGCCGATCGTGAGCACGATACCCGCGATACCCGGGAGCGACAGCGCGAATGCTCCGAACGAGGACAGCGCCGCGAGAATCCCCATGAACACCAAAGCGAAAACAACGAGGGCGGAAACCGCAAGCACGCCCAGTCCTCGGTAGAAGACAATCAGGTAGAGAGCCACAAGCAACAGGCCCACACCCGCCGCCAGCACACCCTGACGAAGCGAATCCTGGCCAAGCGTCGGTCCTACTACCCGTGACTCGGAGAACTCGAGCGTCACAGGCAGAGCGCCGGTCTGAAGGACCGTCTTAAGGTTCTTGGCCTCGGCAGGGGTGAACTTGCCCGAGATCGAAGTGCTCCCGCCCAGAATCGGCTCATTGACCGACGGAGCGGACTGAATGATCCCGTCGAGTACGATCGCGACAAGCTGGTTGACGTGGCTGGTCGTGTAATCGGCCCAGATCTTGGTGCCCTCAGGATTCATGGACAGGTCGACGGTGAGCTGATTTGTCTTGCTGTCCGTGCTAATGACCGCGTTGGTCACCACATCGCCGGTCATGAACGGCGTATAGGTGCCATCCTTGAGCTTGACCTTGTCCTGGCCGGACTGAATCGCTGCGACCGCCGTTGTGTCGTTGATGCTAGCAACATCGACGAACTCAAGCTGGCCGGTGGAGCCGAGGACCTGCAAAGCCTCGTCGGCGTTCTTGAGACCCGGCATCTGCACGAGAATCGAGTCGGCGCCTTGGCGCTGGATGGATACCTCGGACGCCCCGAGCCTATCTACGCGGTTGCGCACAATGATCTCAGCACGATCCATGACGTCGTTCGTCACCGCGGTCGAACTGGTTTCCCTCGCGGTCAGGATGACCGAAAGGCCACCTTGAATGTCGAGGCCCTGAGTGATCTTGGCCTGCGGGGGCCAGAAAAGCACCCACGAACCGATGACGAGCAGCGCGATCACAGCGAGCGCGAGCGCATTACGTTGCTTTGGGTCCATTCTCTCTCTCTTTCCTGTGCAGCCCTATTCGACAACCGCCAAAAAAGCGGCCAGATTCCGGATGTGTCTTGAGCGATCAGAGTTATGCGGGTTCGTCCGACCCGTCGTCGACCATCTCACTCAAGAGCTCTGCGCCCTCGGAAAGATCAGGAATGTCGACGGTGATCTTGGCGATCGAGACCTTCTCGAACTCGATCTCGGTGTTGTCATACACCCGCAGCAGCACCGTCTGATCGAACACGCGCACGACGGTGCCGTGGATACCTCCCGCAGTGATCACGCGATCACCCTCAGAAAGAGCGGCGACCAGAGCGCGCATGTCGCGAGTACGAATCTGCTGTGGTCGGATGATCAAGAAGTAGAAGGCGGCAACAAGCACCGCCGCGTACAAAAGGGAACCGCTTGTCATTCCTCGGCCTCCTGGCCAGTAGATGGAAACGCCGCGAACACACGGGCGCCGGATTCACAGTGAAACATCATACCACCGGCCCAGCGAGGCTAGTAGTCGTCTGCTCCGGGTCCCTCAAGCCATGCCTGCAGGAAGCTCCCATACGCATCCTTCTCAATGGCCTCGCGGGCTGCAACTGTGAGATCAAGCAAGAACGCGAGATTGTGGACCGAGAGCAGTGTCGAGGCCAGCATCTCCTTGGATTGGACGAGATGCCGCAGGTAGGCCCTGCTGTAGCCAGTGCATGTGGGGCACGAACATGTCGGATCGAGCGGCCCGAGATCGCGCGCGTACTTCGCGTTCTTGAGATTCATCCGGCCTTCCGAGGAGAACGCCGTGCCTGTGCGTGCTGTTCGGGTCGGCAGCACGCAATCGAACATGTCGACCCCCGCCCCGATGGCTCGCAACATGGTGGTCGGGTTGCCGACACCCATCAGGTAGCGCGGTCGATCGGATGGCAGCGCATCGCAGACTGCCGGCAGCGACTCAAGCATGAGCTCGTGCGGCTCGCCGACCGAGTAGCCGCCGATCCCGTAGCCCGGAAACCCGATTTCGGTGAGCCGCTGAACGCTCTCCGCTCGCAGTTCGGGATACACGCCACCCTGGACTATACCGAAGAGCGCCTGGTCGGTGCGGCCATGGGACTCCTTGCACCGCAGT
>JAHIQC010000390.1 GCA_018902765.1 Actinomycetota bacterium
ATCGTGACGCGATCGGCGATGGCGACCGCGACCGGGGTGCCTCAGACAGGTTCGACCGAGATCACCGGTTCGGTTTCGGCTGTCGTCGGCCTCGACGTACCTGCGACGGGAACGGGTGGTTTGGCAGTGCTCACCTTAGGAGACTCTCTCCAGGTGCGGCCCAGTGCGCAAGCATCTGCGGCCTTGGCTGATTCGATTGCCGCCCAGCTCAAGGCGGTGGGCAAGCCCGTCGCACGTGATGTTGTTCTGACCGACGCAGTGCTCGCGGCTTCGCCGAACTCGCCTGGAGTACGCATCCGACTCGGTTCTTTGGCGACCAAGACCGACACGGAGCTGTTCACCGACCCTGCGTGGTTCGATCAAATTGCGCGCGCCATCTACCGAGGTCTGGGCGAGCGTCTCGGCGCGAAGTAGGGCGACCCGTGGCGCGTTTGTCGCGTTCGATGTGTAGAATGCATTTCATGCGCATCACAGACACATGTACTTCCCGTCGCGCTCGGTGCTGGCTTGCCGCCGTGCTTGTCGCCGCTATGCTCGTTGTCGCTCCCGCAACGGCCATCGGCGCAAAGTCCAAGGCCGAAACCCTCCAAGATCAGCTCACCGCCGTGCAGGCTGAGTTCAAGAAGGCCGGAGCGGCATACGACAAGGCGTACTGGAAGCTCGACGAGACCGAGTCGCGCATCGACAAGATCGACGCGCGCATCGCCGATGCTGAAGACGAACTCGGTGTGGCTCGCGTTCAGCTCGCTGCCAGAGTGAACGGCATGTACCGCAGCGACGACGTCGACTACCTGACGGTGATTCTTGGGGCCGAGTCGTTCCAGGACATGGTGACTCGCTTCGAGTTCATCAGTCGTATCAACCGGGCTGATGCCGATGCTATTCAAGTGGTGGAGGACCTCGAAACGCGGCTTTCGACCGAGCGTGCTTCGCTTGAAAAGGAGCGGGCTGATCGCGAGTCCAAACTCGGCTCTCTGAAGAAGCAGCGTGACAAGCTCCAAAAGAACATGAAGGCCAAGAAGGCCGAGTACGACAAGGTCAAAGCCAAACTCGATGCGACTCGCCGCACGAGTTCTGGGAGTTCCTCGAAGTATGCACCGGCCGGACCTAACGGAATGGTCTTCCCGGTGCAAGGCGTCAATTACTACAGCGATACCTGGGGCGCTTCTCGTTCCGGCGGTCGTCGCCGCCATCAGGGAACGGACATCATGTCACCCAGCGGCACGCCTTGCGTGGCCGTACTCTCGGGCACGGTGACCTCCAAGAACTCCGGGCTGGGCGGCAAGACCATTTGGCTTACCGCAGACAACGGATGGAAGTTCTACTACGCGCATCTCAGCGGCTGGAAAGTGAAGAGTGGACGAGTCTCAGCGGGTCAGGTCATCGGCTACGTAGGTTCAACCGGCAACGCCAGCGCAAGCTCCCCGCATCTTCACTTTGAGATTCACCCCGGCGGGGGAAGCGCGGTGAATCCCTACCCGTACCTGCGCAAGATGTAGCAGTCCCCACGCTTGGTTTCGGCCGGAGTGGGGCATTCCCCTGTTGCACACAGCGCATCCGTATGGCACCATGGCCCCAGTTCAATACCGTACCGGGAGCTGCCACTAGGCGGCTGAGAGGCGGGTGTACCCGCGACCGACACGACGGCCCCGATAATGCGGGGCACGCATCACGGTGACCTATCAGGTCGTCGCCGCGTTTCGTGGCTCTTGCTCCCGGTAACCACCCCGCTCAGCCGAGGAGAGCAGACTGACATGCGAAGCGAACGCACATTGGTTCTTACCGAGATCGCCCTTGCGATAGCCCTAGCGGCGGTGCTCAACATGCCGTTTCTGCGGGTCCAGTTGCCGTTCAATCTGGCTGGCGGCACCATCTCGCTCAACATGCTTCCGATCTTTGTGGTCGCCCTGCGTCGCGGCCTGGTTCCGGGACTGCTTGCTGGCGCTTTGTATGGTGGCGTGGATGCGATGCTGAACCCCTACATCGTGCACCCGATTCAGTTCCTGCTCGATTACCCTGTTGCTTACGGGTTTGTGGGCCTTGCAGGGCTCGCGACGGGCGTATGGCGCAAGGTCGCGACGGATCCGACGAAGCGCTGGGGGGCACTGTTCGGCGGTCTGTCAATTGGTGTGGCAGCGCGCTTTGCGGCCCATTGGTTGTCCGGCATCGTGTTCTTCGGCTCCTACGCTCCCGAAAGTCAGCCGGTATGGCTGTACTCCCTCATCTACCAGTCCACGTATCTGCTCCCTTCGTTTGCGCTCACGATGGCGGCGGCGCTCGTGGTATTCCCGGCGCTTGAGAGAGCGGTGCCAGTGCGATTTCCTAAAGGTGGAGGTGCGCTTTGGGCACGCTCATAGTAGCGGGCGCTCCCGTTGCCGATCCTCGGCTGCTAGCTCCGCTCGTATCCTCGGCACAATTCGTCATCGCTGCAGATGCAGGTGCGGATCTGTGCCTCTATCTGGACCGTATGCCTGATCTGTTCGTGGGCGATGCAGATTCGGTGAGTGCGTCGACGCTTGCGCGGCTCCGTGACGCCAACGTGGAGTCCGTGACCGCGCCGACCGACAAGGAGGTCTCA
>JAHIQC010000391.1 GCA_018902765.1 Actinomycetota bacterium
GGATTCCGATCGCATCGCACAGCTCACAAGGTGGGTGTCTATCACGCGCGAGGACCTGACCTCCGGCTGACGCGTGTCTCGAGCGAAATCACAGACATCGAGCAGAAATAGCGGAAATCTCCCTGCTCCATGGTACAATCAGTGCTGCCATGAGAAGGGAAGCGGCATGGAACCTACAGTGCCGGTCAGCGAAGCCGCAAGGCTTCTCAAAGTCACCCCACGCACGATTCGCAACTGGGTCGCGGATGGCACGCTGCGTGCGACACGAATCTCCCCGCGAGTGATGCTCGTCCCTGTGTCGGAAGTGCATCGTCTGACCGGAGGACTGGCGAGGCCTGACCTCTCCTCAGTCATCTGGGACGTCGACCTTTCGACGCTCGACGAGGACCGTCATGCGGATTTCATCATGCGTCGGGTCTTGGAAGCGGGCCGTCCCGAGCAACTCAAGTGGCTCTTCCGGCGCTACGGTGAGGCGGCGATCAGCGATTTTGTGGTTCGGGATCGCGCTATGCCGGCGCGCACCAGCAAGGCCTGGGGCGAGCTGCTGAGGAGGCGACGTGGCCGAGCTGCATGAAGAGGTGCTCTCGGCACAGACCTCCGCGGTCTTCGGTTGCCTTGGTACTCAAGTGAGCTTGAATGCCTTCTATCTCGCGGGGGGCACGGCGGCAGCACTGCAGCTCGGTCACCGACTGTCGCTCGATCTAGATCTGTTCAGCGAGCGCCGTTGGTCATGGGACTCAGCGAGTCAGGCTCTGAGTGCATGTGGGAACGTGACGGTCGACATCCAGGAGCCGGGCACGTTCGTCGGCTCGGTCTCGGGGGTGAGGGTCAGCCTGTTTCACTACCCGCACGTGCTGATCGAGGAGCCGGTGCCCACGCGCTTCGGCATCCCGCTCGCCCCGCTGGCCGATATCGGATGCATGAAGCTGGTGGCGGTCGCTCAGCGGGGAAGCAAGAAGGACTTCGTCGACATCTATCAGCTTGGCGCAGCCGGGTACACAGTCCGTGATCTCATGCGCCTGCTCGAACGCAAGATGCCGGCCGTCTCGTACAACCCGACCCACATCATTAAGAGCCTCGCGTACTCCGACGATGCCGAACAAGAGCCGGACCCGATCATGCTCATGCCCTACGACTGGTCCGCGGTCCGCGAGTACTGCGCCCGCCAGGCCGAGGCACTGCTTTCGGAGATCATCGACTCTTGAGCGCGCGGACCGCTTCGGCGATCTCAGGCGACAGGCGGCCGAGCGACTTCAGCCCGCTCAAGGAGCGCTTCTCCCACCCGCGTCCTCGCTCCGAAACCGCCTCCCACGCGAGCGAGATGTCCCCGGGACGTTCCTGGGCCAGGACCTCGAGGACTTGCGACGCCTGCCACAGATCCTTGTCGCGCTTCGCGTGGGCAGTGGCTGGCCTCTCACCGGAAACGATCAGCTTGTGCAAAGCGAATCGCGCCGGATCAGGCACGACCACGCTGGTCGCCCCACCATTGACCACCGCGCCGGCTATTGCGGAGTCCATCACGAAGTCGAGGTACTTGAGCGGCTGCGCGGTTGCCGCGAAACGCTGAAGCTTGATCGGGGCCTGCCCTTGGCGTCGTGCGGGCGAGAGGAGGTCCACGCGCAATCCCTGTCCTCGTACCTTGAACGACGTGGAGGGACTCCTCGGATCGAGTCCCGGAACCGGCAGGAAGCCCATTTCGAGGCTGGCGAGGGTTCCCGGAATGTCGGCAGCCACATCAGGAAGAGCGATGTTCATAGTTCGCGCGGCGGCCACGTCGACGTCCTGGGTGCGAAGGGTTGCGCCAGACCAGCGCGCTCCGAGCACGTTTCCGATCACGATGAAGGCGTGGGTGCCCACCAATACGCCTCCGAGCCTGAAGACGCCGGCATCGGCTAGTGACTTCAAGACGCGCGCCGATGCAGCATCCGTAGTCATGGCCCCGCCGGCTCTGAGCAGTGAACCGAGTCGCTGTATCGAGGTCTGATCCTCGGCGACGAGTTCCCGCGCGACAGCGTATCGATGGGCCACGCGATCAAGGGCGTCGCTCTTGCGTCCCAAGTAGATCTGATGCTTCGCGTTACCGGGGCTCAGGTGCTGGAAGTAGTAGTACTGCTGGCCCTTCACGACCTTGGTGACGAAGCTGCCTTGGAGATGCCCGATTGCACGTTGCGCCTCATATGCGGCGAGGCGCTCAAGAAGCTCTGCATAGAGCGTTTGGATCTCGAGAGGTTGCTTCTCCATGTTCCCTCCTCGGTTATACGCAGAATACACCGATACTGCGTATAACTCAAACGCTAGCGCGACTCACCCCAGCAGCCGCGCCCGGCATGCCCCGCACGAGGCGAGGCGCCGGTCCGCGGTCACCAGTTCGCAGTTCAGTTCGACCGCGAGTGCCGCGAAGGCCGCGTCGTAGAGCGTGAGCCCGTACTGGGCAGCGATCGAGCCCGCCGCTCGAGAGAGCTGCGCGTCGACCGGATGCCACTCGAGCCTCGCCAGCTCGAGGTGATCCGAGGCATCGAGCAACTCGGCTTCCTTGCACCGGCGGGACTTGAGCGCATTGAGCAACTCCAGCCGCATATGCTCCGGTGCTGCCAGAGGAACCTCCCCC
>JAHIQC010000392.1 GCA_018902765.1 Actinomycetota bacterium
CGGTCCCCGTCAAGGGCGACTACATCGCGCCCGATTTGCTCGATCACATCATCAGAAGCGATCACCTCTTCCCTTGGGTGGTCGATCTCGTGCAGGCGATGGGACTCGTGTTCAACCCGACTTTGTACCTATCTCTCGAGGACTGGCACCTCGAGTATGCGGCCGAAACCATGGCAGGTCTGGGCGAGCTGTTCTAATGCCTGCGCGACCAATCCACGAACGGCGCATAGAATCGCGGGCTGCGGGGGTATAAGGTCATCGCGCGAACTCAGCGCTCCGGATTGGGGGACCCGATGAACACCGAGGACGCACAGACCCACGCCGCCGATGGCGTGATGGACGTACACCCTCGCAAAGACGACCTGGGCGAACTGGCCGAGCGCGCGGCCGATGCCGCAACTGAGCTCTATGTGACCCACGAGCATGAACAGCGACGACGCCGTTTCGAGCTGGCGCTCTTGAGGGCAGCTGACGCCGAGCGATAGGGGCCCTTGTCCACCTTGGTGTCTGACCGCATCCAATAGCCCCAGAGGTCATCTCGCGTGCTACCCTTTGCGCAGGGGACGTCCCCCACGCAAAGGTAGGCTGGATTGAACGCACTGGACAACACACATAGCGTTCATGTGACACAGCCCGTCGGCGTGCGTGTGTTCCGTCTTCAGATGGCGTCCCTCATCGTGCTGTACACCGTGCTGGTGTATGGCGGGATCTTCCTTCTGACACGCGCCCTGCTACTGGACTCGGTCCACAATCAGGCAGCCTCGTATGCCTCTTTGGTTCTGGACACCCGGTCATGGAACGCCTCGCATGGAGGCGTGTGGGTATTCAAGTCGAGTGACTCACCGAGCAACCCGTACCTTACGCAACTGGGCGTTTCTCCCGACATCCACGCTCAGGACGGGACGACGCTCACCTTGCGGGACCACGCGACAATGACCCGCGAGATCTCAGAAGTCTCCAGCACGCAAGGCAGGGTCTGGTTCCATCTCACCTCTCTTGACTACATAAACCCAGCCAACTCTCCAGATTCGTGGGAGAGAACGGCGCTTGAGCGGATCCAAAAGGGAGAGGCCAACGTCGCCGGGGTCAGCTCGGACGGAGGCGTGCGCGCCTATCGACTAGCGGCCGCACTGACGGTTGATGCCGGCTGCCTGAAGTGCCATTCGGCGCAAGGATATGAGCTCGGTGATAACCGCGGAGCCGTGACCATCAGCGTCGCCATGCGCGATACGGATGCCCAGATGCGACTGACCGGCGTTGCCCTAACCGGTTTCGGGGGCCTGACTTTGGCCCTGTCGCTTCTGGCCCTCTCCTACCTGACCTCTAAGATGCAGCAACGCATCGAGGAAGCGAACATGCAACTCGCTCACGCGGCCATCACCGATGCCTTGACCGGATCGCTGAACCGCGGTGCGACATTGGCCAGATTGGCCGAGGAGTTCGAACGCGCACGTCGCGAGAAACAACCATTGAGTGTGATCATGCTCGATTTGGACAACTTCAAGCGAATCAACGACACGTACGGTCACGCGACCGGAGACTGCGCACTTCGGGAGTTTGTCGAAAGCGTCAAGGCCTCTGTCCGCGCGTACGACATTGTGGGTCGGATCGGTGGCGAGGAGTTTCTTATCGTCTCCCCCGGCGCGGACTCACACACCGCCTACGGTCTCGCACTCCGGGTTTTGGATGGCATTCGCAGTAGCCCGCTTGTATGCAAGGTGGGCCTTACGATCACGGCCAGTGCCGGGGTCGCTGAGATGACCCCGACTGAAGAGAGCATCGACACGCTCATGGGTCGGGCCGACGCAGCCCTGTATCGAGCGAAGGACAACGGACGCGATCGCGTCGAAACCGCGTAGGTGGATGGCATGGCAGACCACCCTGAGCCCTCAATGGCGAACATGAACGCCGGACCGCGCAGGCCCAAAGCCTCTGGCGATCTGATGCGAATCGTTGCCGCACGCTTCTTATCGCGTGCCGGCAGTGAGGCTGCGTTCTTCGTGGGAATCTGGGGCAAAGCCGCGTTTCACCTGCAGGCCACGGCCGGGCAACTCGCGATTCTCATGTTCTCGCTAGCAGTGAGCTCGATCGCCGGCAGCTTCATGGCAGGCGCCTTGGTCGATCGGTGGGGACCACGGCGGGTTCTGGCTACGTTCGAGGTGCTATTCATCCCAGCAGCCCTCGCAGTCGCCTTTGCTCAAGACATGACCCAGATGGCCGCCATAGTGAGCGTGTGGGCATTTGTGGGCGCCCCCGTGGTCACTGCCAGCGCCTCGTTCGCTCCGTTTCTCAAGAAACAGGACTTGTCGCTCGAACGGATCAACTCGTGGATCGAGGGCGGGGCATCGATGGCCTTTGCGGTCGGCCCGGCCGCTGGAGCGCTTCTTGTTCGCTACGGGAGCGTCGACTGGGTATTCGTGCTCGATGCTGCGACTTCTCTCGTGGCGGCACTGCTTGTGTGGCGTGTCGATATCGAAGTTCCAAAGAGAGCACCTGCCCAGAAGGGGCGTCACCTGCTAGCCGAGTTCTCTGAGGGCCTCACCACAGTGTACCGACTGCGACCTTTGCGCTACTACGTCTTGGCCGGGTCACTCGTGTGGCTCGCCTTCGGCGCCTTCGGCGCGCTTGAACCTTTGTTCTTCCGCGACGTGGTGGGTGCCGATATCGAGACCCTTGGCTGGATGAACGCGATCTTCGGGCTTGGATTCCTCATCGGCGCATCATCATTACCCCGAATGCCCAAGCGGCTCTTCTCGGCGCGGGGATTAGGCATCATCGTCGCGCTCATCGGCGTGGGTACAGTCCTCTATGTCGGATCGTCGGACCTCAGGGTCATCGCGATCGGCGCGCTGTTCTGGGCCATCATGATCGGCCTGATGGAGCCGCTGCTGAGAACGTTGGTACACAGAGACTCCCCGCACGAAGTGGTGGGCCGGGTCGTTGGGGCCTCCGAGGTGCATCGACGCGTCGGGGAGTTGCTCCCTCTCGCGTTCGCCCCGGCATTAGCGGGAGTCTTCGGCGTTCAGGCGGTCATGATCGCCGGCGGGTTCCTCGCCACTGCCATCGCATTGTTCTCGCTTCGCGAGGCTGCGGCGGTGGATCGTATCGTGAGCAAGACAGGCGCGCCGGTGACCCAGATCATGCACGTTCAGGCCTCCGATGAACCGATTTCCCCCAATCGGTGAGGCCTGAAAGCAGCGCAAGGGTACACTCCTTTGCAACACCATCCCGACAGGAAGCCGGCTCATGTCGCCAGCCAAAGACAACGTCGTACCCGTCGATCCCAAGCCGACCAATCGGCTCGACGGCTCCGTCTCCCCC
>JAHIQC010000029.1 GCA_018902765.1 Actinomycetota bacterium
AATCAAGGATTCAGATCCGCAGCTCGAGCGGGCGCTTGATGTATCAGAAGACCGAGGTCCGCAGCAATGTGCCCACTGGGACCATCAGTATCAACTACAAGCACGACCTGTCCCCCTCGGACTTGAAACCAGGCGCCTATCCGATCGAGCTTCGAGTGCGCACCCAGTCAGACGGAGTGCGGGAGTGGGTCGTCAACGACGATCTATTGGTATACGACCCTTCGACCGGCTCGGTACCTGTGGCTGTCGTCGTCAAGATCGCGGCGTCACCGTCGATGGACGCAGAGGGGCGCTTCGTCGTGGATCCCGCACAGTCCACCCGGGCACGTGACGAGGCCGCGGCGCTGGCGCGCCTCATTCTTCGGAACACGTCGCTGCGCATTACGCTCGCCATCCCTCCAGCGATACTTGAGGAGTGGCTGCGCGCAAGCCAGGGATATGCGTTGGTCAAAGTGGAAGGCATCGTCGACGTCCCTGCTGACGCGGCGGCCCCAAAAGCTTACGCCGATACGCTGAGTCTGCTCAAGAACGCGGTTGCCACCGGTCGGCTTGAGCTTGCCGATGTCCCCTATGCACTACCCGACACCGGCGCTCTGCAAAAAGGTGATCGCCTCGGGGATTTGGGCGTGCAACTCCTGCGAGGCCACTCGGCCACTTTCGCCGCACTTGAGAGTTCGCCCGCAGCCGGGGTCGTCACAGCCGGCGACGTGATGCCGCTCGATGGGGCATCCGAACTGCGTCGCGCTGGCGCGACCTTCGCGGTGCTCGGCCCGGCCAGCCTTGACTCATCAGAAACCACGCCCGCCTCTGGAGCGTACGACGTACTGGGCGTGCCCGGCTTGGCCGCTCTCGTTTTGGACCCTGACTTGACGGCCTCGCTTGAGAGCGCCTCCGCTGCACAGTGCACTTCAAGGGTGTTCGGCCGCTCTATCTCCGAGGCTCCAAGCATGCCGATCAGCGCGGTAGTATCAATGGGACCGGGCTATCGCGCGAGCATGGCCGATTTGACGCTGTGCCTAGCGGACCTCACCGAAGCCCCGTGGGCCTTCTTCGTCACCGCGAGCCAGGCCGCCTCTGCAAAGACAACGGAGCCGATCGCCCTTGTGGCCACGGCCCCAACCACACCGGGTGCCCCTTCCGGATACTGGGACGAAGTCGCCCAGTCCCGCAGGTATGCGGTCGCGTACTTGGGCGCAGTGGGCGTGAACGACCCAGAAGCCCAAACGGCATCCGATCTTTCGCTCATCGCCCAAAGCGCCCTTTGGGCAGGACCGGATCTGAACTGGGGTTCGGCCGATCGGGGACGCGCAATCGCGGCCGCCTCGATCCGCGAGTCCTCGGCAGTGCTCGACGCCATCACCCTTGGAGCTAGCGATATCACGCTTTCGAGTGCGAGCGGAGAGGTGCCGATCAGCATCACCAACTCCTCGGACAAGACACTCTCCTTGAGCATCCGTACCCGCGCGAAAGGCATGAACGTTCCTCCGAGACAGACCGATGTGATCGAGGTGAGACCCCAGGAGAGCTTCGCCACGATACCCGTCGACCTGGGCCAGTCTCTGTCCGGGAAACTCACCGTACAGCTCTACGCCGAGGATGTCTTGATCGACGAGAAGGTCGTCGCGGTTCGCGCCTCCTTCTTAGACCGGCTCGTGCTTATCGGAGGACTCGCGCTCGTGTTGGTAGGCATGTTGCTCTTCATCCGGCGAAGAGTACGTTCAGTAGCACGTGCTGATAACATGTAGACACTCGGCCGGTTCATCCAGGCAGTGAGGTTCTTGTGAAGAAAGTCATCGGTCTCATCATATCCGTGGCGATACTGGCTACACTGCTCAACGATGCGGGCGCATATCTGGCCGGATGGAACAACCTCGACGTCATCGCTCAGCAGTGCGCGATCACCGCGTCGTCCAGCAGGTCCCGTGAACGCGACGACGTCGCCATAATCGCTGCTCAGTACGCGGCATCCCAGGGTGCCACCGTGTATCTATTCGACCAGAACGACACGATTGTCCACGTATGGGTCGAGATGCCGATACCGACGACATGGGTGCTCGGACGGGCTACCGCCCTGTATCTGGGGCAACCCATCGACACGCCCTACAAGATACATACTGAAAAGACGGCGACGTGGCGCTAGCCGCGACGCTTTCCGGGGGAACAACCAAAACGAGGAGCCGATGAGGACCGTCCTGCTCGACACCAACGTTCTGATCGCCGACCCGAACGTCCTGTTCGCGTTCAACGACGCCGAGATCATCATTCCCGAGACCGTATTGGGAGAGCTCGACAAGCTCAAGACCTCGCGTGCCGACGCCGATCTGCGCTTTCGTGGCCGCGAAGTGAGCCGCACGCTGTTCGAGCTATCTGAACAAGGTAGTCTCATCGGCGGAGTCGAGATGCCTGATGGCGGCACGCTGCGCGTCGTCCCGTTCGATGCGGACGCCGACCTGCCCGACGGGCTGTCGACGCGCAACGCCGACGACAAGATCCTGGCCGTGGCTTACCAGGTCTGCAAGGACCACTGCGAGCATCTCACCGTCATCACCAACGACCTCAACATGCTGCTCAAGGCCCAATCGCTCGGGCTGAACGTGAAACGGTACGGCGACGGGGTGGAAGGCAGCTTCGCGCGACGCTTCATCATCCGGCCGTTCCAGCGCTACCGGATCCCTTTGGCGATCCTCGGCATGTCGCTCGGTGTGTTTGCGGCGATCGTGTTCATTGCCATGAGCTTCAGAAGCGACGGTGGGCTTGCTGACAAGATCAGCGTCCCGCCGGAGTTGCGCGAGACTTTCACCGCATCGCAGCTTCAGATACATACCTTGCTTCAGGAGATCGAGAACAACCCTGAAAGTGCCAACGCGCTACTCGACTTGGGCAACATCTACTTCGAACTCGGCAACTACCCGCGCGCCAGCACCTTCTACGAACGCTACGTGACGCTGCAGCCCGACAACCTTGACGCAGCGACGGATCTGGCGGCTTCATACTTCTCGAGCGGCAAGACCGACCAGGCGATCCTGGCGGTCAACAACGTGCTTGCCAAGAACCCGGAACACGTGAAGGCGAACTTCAATCTGGGCGTCATGCTATGGCAGGGTAAGGGCGACCTGCCAGCCGCCAAGATACAGTTCCAGCGTGTCGTGGAACTGACTGTCGACTCAACGGACCCCACTATGGTCAGCGTCAATAAGGGTGCAATGGGCAATATCGTACAGATCGACGAGACGCTCAAGGGCGGCTCGCAGGGAACTACCGGAGGGGCATAACAGCATGGAGCAAGTTGACATCGCAATCATCGGCGGGGGTCCAGCGGGACTTGCAGCCGCACTGTACTCGGCACGCGCACGCGCGAGCACGATCGTGTTCGAGCAGGGTATCCCCGGTGGCCAGATCGTGACCACCGACTGGGTGGAGAACTATCCCGGCTTTCCAGCCGGAGTCTCGGGCCAGGAGCTTGGCGACCTTATGACCAAGCAGGCCGAGGAGTTCGGTGCCGAGATACGCTCGTTTACAGCGATCACGGCAATCGAGCCCTACGACCTCGACTTCAAGCTCACCACCGGCGAGGGCGACGAGATCATCGCGCGAGCCGTCATCTTGGCCACCGGAGCCGTCCCCAAGAAGCTCGGCGTGCCCGGCGAGGCCGAGTTCACGGGGCGTGGAGTCTCGTGGTGCGCGACCTGTGACGGCGCTCTGTTCCGCGAGAAGGTCGTCGCCGTGATCGGAGGCGGAGATGCTGCGGTCGAAGAAGCGATGTTCCTCACCAAGTTCGCGAGCAAAGTGCACTTGATTCACCGTCGCGACGAGTTACGTGCGACCAAGTGCATCCAGGAGCGCTGCTTTGCCAACGAGAAGATCGAGATGCAGTGGAGCCGCACCATCAAGGAGATCAAGGGCGCCGACGGCAAGGTGGCCGGCCTGGAGCTGGCCTCCACGAAGGGTGAGCCTGATGTGTTCCTCCCCCTGGACGGCATCTTCATATTCGTGGGCATCGATCCGGCAACCGCACTTGCGGGCGAGCTTGTCGAGCTGGACGAGAAGGGGTACATCAAGATAGACCACGACGGGCGCACCTCATGGCCCGGGCTTTACGCGGCAGGCGATGTGACCGATTCTGAGCTCAAGCAGGTCATCACGGCCGCGGCAAAAGGTGCGTCGGCGGCGTTCGAAGCGCTCCGGTTCATCGACGAGAAGGTCTGCTCCATCTAGCACGCGTACGGAGCGACTGTCACCGAAGGGAGTTTGGGTATGGCCGATCTGGTTCAAATCACCGATGCGGGTTTTGAGGCCGACGTCGTCGGCAACGCCAAGCCCGTCGTGCTCGACTTCTGGGCACCGTGGTGCGGCCCGTGCCGCATGATGGAACCCGTACTGCATGAGATCGCCGAGGAGTTCGCAGACAAGATCGTCATCGGCAAGCTCAACGTCGACGAGAACCCCGCGACGGCGCAGAAGTTCGACATCCTGTCGATTCCTACGCTGCTCGTGTTCGCCAATGGCGAGGTCGTCAAGAAGCTCGTGGGCGCAATGCCCAAGAAGCGCCTTCTTGAAGAGCTCGCACCTTGGATTGGATAGAGATATGTGCGAAAAGGGCGTCAACAAAGATCAGATGAAGCTCATGGTCGCGCAGGTCGATGATTCGCTCGCGATGGCACAGCAGTGGCTGGAGCAGATCCACCACCTCGCTGACCATGGCGGCCTTCACACTGAAAGCGTCAATGTCGCTCAGGCCTCGGTGCTACTCGGCGAGGCACGCGCGAAGCTCGATAGCGCCATCGGTGCGCTTGATGGCAACTCGACCGACGAGGGCGTGACCGTAGAGCTCGTCTAGAGCGAACCGCATGTTGAATCGCAACGCGTTCGGGGGAACCCGGACGCGTTGTTACATCCGCTCGCCCTACTCGGTGAGCACTCGACAAGGAGGCACACGTGTCCAAGAAACTCATGCTCGTAGCCGTGACTGCGATGCTTCTCATCGCTGCAGGCTCAATGGCCGGCTGCGCCAAAGAAGAACCCATCGCGGCCCCAGAGGCGAGCACCCCTGCGCCTGACGCACCCGTCGCGGAGCAGCCCGCAGCGCCGGCCGGTGCCGAGACCATCGTGGTCGAAGGGCTCAAGATCCAAGACCTCGTGGTAGGGACCGGAGCTGAAGCCACGAGCGGCAAGACGGTGTCAGTGCATTACACCGGCTGGCTCGAAGACGGCACGAAGTTCGACTCCTCGGTAGATTCAGGACAGCCGTTCCAGTTCGCTTTGGGTGCCGGCCAGGTCATATCCGGTTGGGATCAAGGCGTCGTCGGCATGAAGATCGGCGGCAAGCGCAAGCTCACGATCGCGCCCGAGCTCGGCTACGGCGCACAGGGCGCCGGCGGCGTCATCCCCCCGAACGCGACGCTCGTATTTGACGTGGAGCTTCTCGACGTTCGCTAGTCCAAGATACGCGGCTCGACTATCTATGGCGGGCGTGTCCGATCAACGGATGCGCCCGCTTCCACATACCGGACAGCCCTGCAGCGACAAGGGCTTTTCGAGCCCGCACGCATCAAGTAGCTCGGCGTTCTCGAATATCTGCACTGTCGGGCCGTCGGCTGCAACGGTGCCGTCGCTCATCACGATGGTCCGATCACAGACCTCAAGCGCGAGATCGAGGTCGTGGGTGGCGATGATCTTGGTGTGCTCGAAGCTCGCAAGCAGCTCGATGAGCCTGCGCCGGGCGCGCGGATCAAGGTTCGATGAGGGCTCGTCCATGACAAGCACACTCGGCGTCATCGCGAGCACGGTCGCGATGGCCACGGCCCGCTTCTCCCCTCCCGAAAGACGGTAGGGCGGCCTCTCGCGCAGCTGCAGGGCACCGACCCGCTCAAGGGCGCTTGTCACGCGCGCTTCGACCTCAGTCTCGGACAGGCCGAGATTCATAGGGCCGAAGGCCACGTCCTCGTATACCGAAGGCATGAACAGCTGATCATCGGGATCTTGGAACACCATGCCCACGCTCCTGCGTACAGTCTTGAGCGTGGACTTCGTCACGACGACGCCGCCGATATCCACACTGCCCTCCCGTGGAGTCAGAAAGCCGTTGAGGTGCATGAGCAGCGTGGACTTGCCAGCCCCGTTGGGCCCAACAAGCGCGACCGATTCACCATGTGTGATGTTGAACGAAACACCATCTAAGGCACGCGTACCATCGGGATACTCGAACCGCAGATCGCTGACATCGATCGTGTGGTGACTCATGAGATCAACCCCGTAACCAGGTCGCCGAGAAGCAAAGGGACGTTGTACACGCGCATGAGGATGAAAACAGCCGACCAGCCGGACACGAAGAGCGCGTCTTTGAGCCGGAAATCCAAAGCGCGCAACACGCGAATCGTGCCGTCGAATCCTCGTGAGAGCATCGCTTGGTAGATCCGCTCTGCCCGCGCGTAGGTTCGTAGCAGCAGACTCCCGAGCATCTGCGAGTAGATGCGCCACCCCATGCCGCGCTCTCCAAACGAGCGCAGCGCCCGGGCGCGCGCCATGCGCATCGTCTCCTCGCCAAGCACAAAGATGTAGCGGTAAAGCAGAAGTAGCTGGGTAGCCAACACGTCGGGCATGCCGAGCTTCTCAAGCGCCATGCAGATGCCGGTGAAGCTCGTGGTAGCGATGAGCACGAGTGCGGCCATCGTAGTAAGCGCGAAGCGCAGAAGTATCGAGATGAACGAGACCCACCCGCCCGAGATGCCGATTCCGGCGATCTGCGCGACGATGTCGCGGTCCAGCAGAGGGTTGAACATCCCGATCACCACCGCGAAGGGGGCCACCGCCAAAAGCTTTCTCCCCAAGAACCCAAAGGGAAGGTCCGCGTCGGCCGCGAGAAAGAGCGGGTAGATTGCGAAGGGCAGCATGCTGAGGACCTCGTACTTGCTGAAGGAGACAACACACACGAGGAAGACGATCGTGGTGAGCACCTTGGCGCGCGGGTCGATCGCGTGAACGGGAGTGTCCGCGTACGCGAGCTGATCGAGGCGGCCCAGATCGTACAGACCTTCTTCCAGGGACGGCATCCCGATCGCCTACGCCAGGCCGTCGCCGGTGGTGGTGGCCACGAACTTGCCGTGCTTCACACCCTTGGTGCCGATGAGTTCCGACGCCAGACGTGCCATCTTTCTGGCCTGCCCGCGCAGCACCACAACCTCAAGACAGTGGTGGGCATCCAGATGGATGTGGAGCGTGGAGACGATCTCCTCGTGATGGGAGTGCTGATGCTCGGTGAGTTTGTCCGCGAGATCGGTCGAGTGGTGATCGTAAACGAGCGTCACTGTGCCAACGGCCTCGTCCTCGCCCACCGCCCACTGCTCCTCCACGAGCGCGCTGCGAATCAGGTCCCGGACCGCTTCAGAGCGGTTGACGTAACCCTTCTCGGCGATGTGCGCATCGAACTTCTCAAGCAGGCGCTCATCGGCAGATATTCCGAATCTGACCACTTCGGGCATCCGTGAACCTCCGAGTACTCGTGTCGTGCCACGTTCGTCGTGCTCGCGTGGCACGTTGCGGTCACGCATCAACCACCCCGTGCGAACTACCCAGATAGGGTTGACTCAGTGCTCGCCGGGGGTCTAGCATCACGCCTACGGTAACACGAATGGTAACGTCGTAACACTATCAAGGTACGTATTCTGGAGGGGTATCCGCATGCACATGGCAGATGCACTCATCTCGCCTGTGGTGGGTGGCGCACTGTGGGCCGCGACTGCGGTCACCACGGTCTACTGCGCCAAGAAGGTTCGCGAGGAGCTCGACGAGAGTCGAATCCCACTTATGGGAGTCGCCGGCGCGTTCGTCTTCGCCGCGCAGATGCTCAACTTCACGATCCCAGGCACCGGCTCGAGCGGTCACCTCGGCGGTGGGCTCATCCTGGCTGCACTTCTGGGCCCCTACGCAGCGTTCTTGGTCATGGCGTCGGTGCTCGGGGTCCAGGCACTGTTCTTTGCCGACGGAGGTCTGCTCGCTTTGGGCGCGAACGTCTTCAACCTGGGCATCTTCCCCGCCTTCATCGCCTATCCATATATCTATAGAAAGATCGTCGGCAGCAACCCGAGCAATCGTCGGATACTCGTGGGAAGTCTAGCCGGGGCCATCATCGGGCTTCAGCTCGGAGCCCTCGGTGTCGTCTTGGAGACCACACTGTCCGGCGTGAGCGAACTGCCATTTACCGCCTTCGCGCTTGTGATGCAGCCGATTCACCTAGCCATCGGTGTTGTCGAGGGTCTTGTGACCGCTGGCGTGATCGTATTCGTGAACCGCGCCCAACCCGAGATCCTCAAGCGCGATGGGGAAACCCCACGGCGCCGTGTCGCGACGGGCCCGGTTCTAGCCGGGCTCCTAGTCGCCACGCTGCTGTCTGCGGGAGTGTTCTCCTGGTTCGCGTCCACGAACGCGGATGGCCTGGAGTGGTCTATCAGCAGGCTCACCGGAGCCGCCGAGATCTCAGCTGGCTCTAGCGAGGCGCTACACGAATCCGCAGCCTCGGCCCAGAACAAGACCGCGATCCTACCTGAGTACGGCCTGCCCACCAAAGAAGAGGCGGCGTCGCCAAACGAGGCTGATTCGGGCGCACCGTGGCCCGCGGTCGACGGGGGAAGGAGCCTCGCTGGCATCGTGGGTGCCGCGATCACGCTCGCGCTGGCTGGCGCCATTGGAGTGATCCTGAAGCGCAGGTCCGCGCGACGAAATGAGTCCTCGGCTACAATCTAGTTGTGAAGAAACCAGGCGAAATCAAAGGCACCCACCAGCAGCCACCGCACGACGGGCAGCCGCCGCGCTACTTCGAGTGCCCCAACTGCGGCTTTCTGACCGCAAGCGAGCGTTTTGGCTCTGGGGCCGCCGAGTGCCCCATCTGTAAGGCACACGCGGACGGACGTCGCACATTCCCCAACGAACACCTTCGTCGTCTCGACGAACGCATCCGGCACTACGAGGCCGCCGGCGAGTCAGAGATCGTCGTGATCTTGGCCGAAACGTTCCTTGAGGCGATCTTGGAAGACATACTCGATCGCATGCTCTCCACTCGTGGCGCCGACGTGGTGGTCCGCGAGGTCGTGCTCGACGGACAACGTGCCATAGGCGCACGTATCGGTCGCATCTTTCCCCAGCTTTCCGGCGAGGAGTTCGAGCGAGCCGCATCCGAGCTGGGCTACCACGAATTCCCCCGCCGCTGGCGCGAGGTCAGACAGGCGCGAAACTCCTTCATCCACGACTCGCCGTTCAAGGGCTCGCGCGACACCCTCGACGCCAAAATGGCCGCGCAGGCCATGGAGTTGCTCGATCAGGCCTACCGCCTCTTCGTGTCGCTGAACAACCGCTTCGTGGCCAAGTCCGACCCTGCCAGCCCGTTTTCCGAGCGGGCGTAGGGCCCGCCATATGAACGCGCTGTCCCTCCACATCACGGGTGTCGTTCAAGGCGTGGGATTCCGCCCCTTCGTCTACAACCTCGCGCTGCAGATGGGACTGTCCGGCTGGGTGCTCAATTCCTCGGACGGCGTGTTCTGTGTGGTCGAAGGCGCTCCCGAGGCGGTCAAGGCGTTCCCGCAAACACTTCGCGACCAAGCTCCCCCGATGGCTGTGA
The DNA here is from genome assembly GCA_018902765.1 of Actinomycetota bacterium. Taxonomy (GTDB): domain Bacteria; phylum Actinomycetota; class Coriobacteriia; order Anaerosomatales; family JAHIQC01; genus JAHIQC01. The sequence goes on from JAHIQC010000029.1 coordinate 9,611, forward strand.
TCGAATCCGTGATCGCCGAGGATGTAGAGCCCGAGGGCTTCGAGGGCTTCGAGATCCGCGAATCGCACGCGATCGCGGGGGCGATGACACTCGTCTCACCGGACGTGGCCACCTGCCCCCAGTGCACCTCGGAACTCGATGATCCCGCCGACCGTCGACATGGCTACCCGTTCATCAACTGCACGAACTGCGGGCCTCGCTTCACGATCATCCAAGACGTTCCGTACGACAGGCCCGCAACGACCATGCGTGAGTTCCCCATGTGCCCCGAGTGTGCGGCGGAGTACGGCGACCCTACGAACAGGCGCTTCCACGCTCAACCGGATGCATGCTTCGTATGCGGGCCGCGGCTGTACCTGAATCACGCCGACGCCCCTGACGACTGGACGTGGACTCCGGAGAGCGAAGTGTCGCCCCGTCCACATAGAGATCGTGATACAGAGGCAGAGCGCAGCTCAGCGATTCTCGACGCAGCGGCACAGCTGCTCGCCGAGGGCGGGATCCTCGCAATCAAGGGCCTGGGAGGTTTCCACCTAGCGTGCGACGCCACCAACGATGCCGCAGTGTCGCGCCTGCGGGAGCGCAAACACCGCTGGGGCAAACCGCTGGCCATCATGTGCCGCGATCTGGACGAGGCACGCGCCCACTGCACCGTGAACGCCACCGAAGAGTCGCTACTCACAGGAACCGTCCGCCCCATCGTGCTCCTCAAACGCCGCATGGACGAGCAGGCCAGCCCGGTCGGCGCGAGTTCCGCAGGCGGGGTAGACGCTGTGTCGCATCGCGACGCAGCGTCGAGGGCCCCCGCCGAGGACTGCTCGAGCGCAGGACGGGCTGGCCTGCTCGCGCCGTCGGGCGCGGGCCGGAACGGCTTGCTCGCGCAGGCGGGCGCGGGCCGGAACGGCTTGCTCGCTCCGTCGAGCGCAGGCCGGGCTGGCCTGCTCGCGCCGTCGGTCGCGGGCGATCTGGGCGAGATCGGTGTGATGCTCCCGTACACGCCGCTGCACCACGTTCTCCTCGGCAGGGTAGAAGGTCCTTTGGTGATGACCTCCGGGAACCTGTCCGATGAGCCGATAGCGACGGGGAACGCTGAGGCGTTGGCTCGACTCGCGTCGATCGCGGACGGCTTTCTGCTTCACGACCGCGAGATCGGCTCGCGCTACGACGACAGCGTGGTGCGCGTGGTCGAAGGCATCGTGGAACCTGTCCGCCGATCCCGGGGGTACGCCCCGTTTCCTCTCGCGTTGCCATTCGTAAGCGACGTCGACATCCTTGCGTGCGGACCGGAACAGAAGAACACGTTCACGCTCATCCGAGGCTCGCATGCGTTCGTCTCACAGCACATCGGCGATATGGAGAACGCGGAGACTCTCGAGAGCTATGAGGACACCATCGAGTTGTACAAGCGTCTGTTCCGGGTAGATCCGGGGCTTGTGGCCTACGACCTGCATCCCGAGTACCTCTCCACGAAGTTCGCCATGGGAATCGATCTGCCAAAGGTGGGCGTCCAGCACCATCACGCGCATGTCGTGAGCGTCACCGCGGAGCGCGGAATCGACACGCCTGTGATCGGGGTCGCCTTCGACGGCACGGGCTTTGGCCCTGACGGCACCATCTGGGGCGGCGAGGTCCTCGTGGCCGACTGGAAGGATTACGAGCGCGTCGCTCACCTGGCGCTCATGCCGATGCCCGGCGGAGCCGGGGCCGTGCGCAGACCGGCGCGGATGGCCATCGGCGCGCTTCTTGCTACAAACCTGTTGCACCACCCTGGAGCTGCCGCTCTAAGATCGCGGCTCGCACATGGCGAGGAGACTCTCCTGAGCAAGATGGTGGAGAACAGGATCAACACACCGGCCACATCGAGCATGGGCCGGCTCTTCGACGTCATCGCGGCGCTTGCGGGCATCCGCGACGATGCTGCCTACGAGGGAGAAGCCGCGATCGAACTCGAAGCGGCTGCGGATCCGGATGCGACCGGCGCCTATGAGTTCGGCACTTCGCGGGACTCGGATGATGGTGCGCTCGTCCTCGAATATCGGCCGGTTCTCCTCGGCGTGCTTGAAGACCTTGAGCTCGGCGTGACGGCTGGTACGATTTCAATGCGCTTCCACCGCGCGGTGGTGCGCGCTATAGTCGACACTTGTGTCGCCGTGAGCGAGAAGGCGAGCACGCGGCAAGTGGCTTTGGCAGGCGGGGTGTTCATGAATCGATTGGTGTTCGGCGGAGCTGTCAGAGATCTCGCTTTGGCGGGTTTCGAGCCGCTCACCCACTCCAAACTGCCACTCAACGATGGAGCAGTGTCCTTCGGGCAGGCGATTGTTGCCTGGGCACGAAGGAATCAGATATAGGCAAGAGGGAGCCTGTGTTCCCGCACAAGGAGGTTCGAACCGTATATGTGTCTCGCAATCCCCGCTAAGATCACCACCCTGGAAGCCAACTCGATGGCCGAGGTCGACATCCTCGGGGTCTCGCGTCACGTGAGCCTCGATCTCGTACCCGAGGCCAAAGTCGGCGATTTCGTACTGGTGCACGCAGGATTCGCGATCCAGGTCGTGGACGAGGAATATGCCGAGGAAACGCTGCAGATCCTCAAGGACATCAACCTGGTCGACATGGAAGCCGAACTCGCCGGCACCGGCGAGTAGCCCGGTGGACCTGAGCGGGTACCGGGACCCAGAAATAGCCAAGAAGCTGATCGAAGCCATCCATTCGACAGCCACGGCTCCCGTGAAGTTCATGGAGGTTTGCGGAACGCACACCGTCGCCATCGCGCGAAACGGACTGCGCGATGTCATGCCTGAGACGATCACCTTGCTCTCAGGCCCCGGATGCCCGGTCTGCGTGACCGGCAACACCGACATCGATACCGCGATCGAGTTCGCCCGCAAGCCGGGAGTGATCGTGACCACCTTCGGCGACATGATGAAGGTGCCCGGCTCCTACTCCTCGCTGTCACGCGAGAAGGCCGACGGTCGCGACGTACGCATCGTCTACTCCCCTCTCGATGCGCTCGACATCGCGGGCCGCAATCCCGACAACCACGTGGTGTTCATCGGCGTCGGTTTCGAGACTACCGTCCCGATCATCGCGAGCGCCATCCAGGAGGCCGCCAGACGCGGTCTGGAGAACTTCTCGGTGTTCTCTGCACATAAGACGGTACCGGCCGCCCTAGGCGCGCTCGTGAACGATCCCGATGTCGCGGTGGGTGGGTTCATCCTGCCCGGTCACGTCTCTGTGATCATCGGCCTTGAGCCTTACCGTTTCCTTGCCGAGGAGTACGGCGTCCCCAGTGTCATCACGGGCTTTGAGCCTATCGACGTGCTTCAGGGCGTGTACATGCTCGCGAAGCAGGTCGCAGAGGGCCGTGCCGAAGTCGAAATCGCCTACACCAGAGCGGTCCCGCCGCAGGGCAACCCCGCAGCCATCGCCAAGATCGAAGAGGTGTTCACGCCAGTTGACGCAGAATGGCGCGGCATCGGCGTGATTCCGGGAACCGGTCTTGCGATCCGCGAGAAGTACTCGCATTACGATGCCATGGTGCGCGTGCCTGTGACCCCGCCTGAGCCAGTTGAGATCAAGGGCTGCCAGTGCGGCGAGGTTCTGCGCGGCATCACACTACCGTTCGAGTGCAGGCTCTTCGGACGCGGCTGTACCCCCGAGCATCCCATCGGACCTTGCATGGTCTCCTCGGAAGGCAGCTGCGCCGCATACTACCGCTACACTGATTACGGCAGGCAGGACTGACCACTGCGTGATTCGGGCGGCGATGCCCGGCACTACTAGCTCACACCCTCTCGGGAGGCCCTTGATGCGTTCAGACCGGATTCTTCTCGCACACGGCAGCGGCGGCACGATGATGCGCGAGCTGATCGAAGACGTGTTCATGCATGGCTTCGCCGACGACATTCTTGCGCGCGGCGATGACGCAGCGGCGCTCGAGGTTCCTGCGGGCAGGATAGCCATGTCCACCGACACCTACGTGGTCTCACCGCTGTTCTTTCCCGGCGGGGACATCGGACGGCTTGCGGTGTGCGGCACGGTGAACGACATCGCGACTGCCGGAGCCACGCCGCTTTACCTGTCGGTCGGCTTCATCCTCGAAGAGGGTTTCATGGTTGAGGACCTTCGCAAGATCCTCGTGAGCATGCACGATGCAGCCGCCGAGGCAGGCGTGAGGATCGTCACCGGCGACACCAA
>JAHIQC010000393.1 GCA_018902765.1 Actinomycetota bacterium
ACGCTTGCCGCCGGTTACGGTCCTGGCCGTGCCTTGGCCGAGCAGGTCACCTCGGATCCCTACTGGATTCCGCTGGAGACAGATGCGTCTGGTAGCTCGAACTTCTACCAGAACTACATCGGCTGCCTCACCTGCCATCGTGCTCATGGTTCATCCACGGACATGACCGGTTGGGCTGCAGCGTCGCTTGCGACCAACACCGTAGGCACTTGGGTTCCGGTTCGCGATGCCATTCCTGGTGTCGATCCTGACAAGATCGGGGAGCCTGGAATCTCTGGCGAGACGTCCGCGACCGGAAGCAGCGCACTGCTGCGTGCCGACAATCGTGGCGTTTGCAACCGCTGCCACAACAAGTAGCGGATAGCACGAGAACAACGTTCTCAGGTTAGTGGGGTGGGGGTTCCGGGCCGTTGGCTTGGGACCCCCACCTACCGTGGGGCTTAGTCCACTTGTTGGCTGAGGCCTCAGATGTAGCACGAGACGGGGCATCCCCGAGTTGAGGAGAGTTGTGCGGTGAACGAAGTTGCGCGCCAGAGCACGGACATGAGCCTGTATGCACCGCTGGGACTTGTGGCCAACCCATTCAAGGTTTCTGGGGATTCTGAGAGTCAGATCGGCACACAACTCGAAATCAGGTCCCAGGCGAATCTCCTCCTATCGGCCATCAGGGAGAATACGCAGCGCGATATTCCACTCCCGGTTAGGGTCCTGAAGCCGAGCGACATGCCGTCCTCCTATCCGCTTAATGCAATGAGCGGAGCTGAATACGTCCTATCGAATGATGAGTCGCTGAATGTCCTTCACGCCTATGTGCAGTTGTTCATGATGCGCCAGGGCCGGCTCAGGGCGATTCTAGCGATCCTAGCCGAACGTCTTGTCTTTCGTGACTTGGTTGGCACACTTGTTCTGTACTTCAAGGACGTTCTATCCGAGCCCGACCCGAGCCTAACGTCCTATCAGGCTCTATCTCCTGACGACATGGCGGCGTTCGTCGCCGATTTTGACGAAGACCCACGTGGCACGATTGAGCGATACTTTGGCGCACCGGACATTGAGAGGCGCCCGGAGTTCGCCGATATAGCCGACATGAGATTGAGTTCCTTGGAGGCCGATGTGGACCCGGAAGACGACCTCCAGGAGGTCGACTCCACGGTCGCAGAGGCTCTGGGTGCGCACGACGAACCTCCCGCGCTGGAAGCAGACACGGACGCGCAAGCTCCCAATCCTGCTGGTGTGGCTGACTACCTCATTGAATACACTCGGGAGCATCTGTCTCCCGTCATTGCGCGTGCTCTCCGTGTCTACCGCTCTCGTGGACTCGCGGCCGCTGCTGCTGAGTTGAAGGTGACGAAGGCTCCACGGAAGACCCTGTCAGCGCTCGCAAAGCTGGCCAGAGTTCGCTATTCAGGAGTTGCTATCATCCTCGACGGATTTGACAATTGGGCGGGCGTGCCAGCTGAGACTCGTATCAAGATCGCAGGCACACTCTTTGAGCTTCAGATGCTGCTTGCACCCGATGCCTTCTTCGTTTTTGCTGGCGAACAGGGACTCGCTTCAGAGATTGACAACGTCTTTGGCTCTGCGCAGTGCGTTGAATGGGAGTTTCCCAACCTAGTGGAAATTGAGCAAGACCCGGATTGCCTGACCTCTGAGATTGTCGACCGCTGGTGCTCCGCAGCTGCGATGGCTGGCTCCCTGACGCTTTCGGCTATCGACCCCGTGCTTGCCCAGTTGATGGTCGAGGCAGAAGGTAGCCTCACGGGGTTTGTGCGTATGGCGGCGGCAGCCGTGGAGGATGCTGCGGTCCGCGCTTCGACCGCCCTTGACGAACACTCCCTGGCGGTCGGTTTGGCAGCAAGTGAAGGTAGATGACAACGTGGAGAATCGGCGAGCTCGGACTGGCAAGCGTCGCTCGTATTGGTTGCGCTTCGGCCTGTTCGTTCTGTTCTTGGCCATGGTTGTTTCGGTAGGAGTTGCACTTCGTCCAGATAGACGCCCCGAAAGCCCGAATGCTGCAAGTCTCAGCATGGTTGCGTATGACCGCGCAGTTAAGAGTCAGGCCTCCGGAGAGACTACCGAAGCGATTCGTCTCCTTGAAGAGGCTCTTACTCGTGACCCGGCCAACCAACTTGCCCTGACTGCTCTTGCGGATATCAAGGCCAAGCAAACGCGAGACGCAGAGAGCGGAAATCCTGTCTCGCCGGCTCCGGACGTACCGGTCTCCCCCGAGCTTCCCTCTGATGAGCAGTACACTCGACCCGTGGATGACCTTGCGACGTTTCTCCCTCGGGCCGTTGAGGGCTACGACCTCGGAACTCCAGTCACCGATGGTTCAGACGCGATAGTAGCGGGAACACCGGAAGGGTCGGGCAGTATCGAGTCAAACGTTCTTTGGGCAGTCCACGATCTCCAGGATCCGTCTGGTGCACCAGCGTTTCTGGACAGAACGTCGAAGGCGCTATATCCGAAGGATTCTGCGCAAGTCACGGTCGGGTCTACTACCGCGTACTTTGGAACTGATGGGACACGCTTTGCCTCCGTTTCGTGGGTACGCGGGCGGTTTGCCTTCGAGTTGGTCATGAGTTCCGGGGGCGTCTCGCCAGTAGAGTTGAAATCTGCAGCCGTGGCTGCCGCCACCGCATTCCTCCAGCTGCCCTAGGAAGGACGTCAAGCGCATGCGAGCACCCCACAGGTCGACTCTTCTTGCAAGTATCGCGGTCGTCGCGTACTTCGCGTTTGCTGCTGTCGCTCTCGCAGATCCGCCTTCCGTTCCGATGACGGTGGCCGGGCCAAACTTCGAGACAGCTGCCAGCACGCTTGCGGGGATTGCCCCGATCAACATGATCGACGGCCCGGCGGCTGCGTGGTGGGGAAGAAGTACGGCTGTACATAGAGCTGGGGGGAGCTTCGGACTTTGGTGCGCTGGCACGGGTGGCCTCTTCCCGAACTACCCTCAGAAGACGCGTGGCGTGGGCAACGTGATCACACCCGGCGATTTTTACACTCTGGACCTCGATTTCTGGTATCTCATGCCATCATTGGGCGCCGCAGACGCCTCTTCGTTCAGCATTTGGTGGGAGACGCAAGCGGCTCCGACTACGCACGAGGTTCGCACCAGCCTGCCGCGTTCGGCGAGTTCGACTGATTGGCGGCACGTCACCTATGACTTGGATCAGCCATCTTCGCCTGTCGATCTTTCGCGAACTTCGGGGTCGGTGTGGTTCCAGTTCTTCGATTTCATCGAGGGTGCTATTCAGAACCCGAAGGTCGGACAAGGGGTTGCTCTCGACGACTTGAGTTTCATTGGCTACAGGTATGGTTCTGTGCGCAATCTGGCAGCAGAATCAGCGCCCGGGGGCGTAAGGTTGACTTGGAATCGTCCATACAGGGCAGTCAACAGTTCGGCGATTGAAGACCGTGCAATTACGTACCGTGTCTGGCGCAAGCCACAAGCCAGCCCATCCGCGCCATGGACCGAGCTCACGCTCCTTGGGAGGCTCGTGAACTCGGCAGACAGTGTGGCCTACGTCGACGATCAGACTCCGTCGGACGGTGTCTACTACCAGTATGTAGTCGTACCGTTTGACTCTGGTACGGGGAATGGCTACGGGATTTCGAGCGAAACCATCGGGCGTTACGACTCTCCCGCAGCTACAGGCGTCCTCCTCAGTGTTTCGGTCTCCCCGGGTTTGGTTTCTTCCAGCCAGCCAGCCACGTTCACATATACCATGGAAAATAGGGGGTCGCTGACGGTCACTGACCTGCAGCTGACCGATTGGTTTGGGCCGGTTCTTGATGCCCCGCCGTCGTTGGCCGCTGGGGCAACGACGGCTGTGCTGCGCGCCTTCCCGGGGTCGAGCGACGACTACATACTCAACTCAGTTGGCCTGAGTGGTACGTCGGGTGGTCTTCCTGTGACGGCGTCGGCACAGCTTCGGCTTGAGATTCAGAATCCCGCGATTTCACTTGGGACTCCGAGTCCGTCAGTCGCGTACGCGTCAAGCGGGAAGCAAGCGGTGTTTCATCTGCCAGTGACGAACGCTGGAGACGTTCCTGTCGATGTCTCGGGTAGCGTCGACGGGGGCGGATGGACTGAGACTGTTGGCGTTCAATCACTTCAGGTGGGGCAGTCGACAACGTTGGTGGTTGCCGCTCAAGTCATCGGATCAGGACCCGTGCAAGCGAAGGTTCAGGGCACGTGCGGTGCTGGGCAGCAGTGGGAAGCTACTGTCTCGACGTCGACCAATGTGGATGCGCGGGTCGTTCCGCCCCGCTTCTCCGGCTCCACGCGCACCCAGACCGCCGTTGAGCTGAGCAAGGCTGCGTTCCCGAGTGGCGCGAGCAGCGTGGTCATAGCTACGGCTTACGGCTATGCCGATGCGCTCTCGGCGTCTGCTCTCGCAGCGAGCGTGAACGGACCGCTTCTGCTGGTGCGTTCTGACAACGTTCCGGCGGAGGTTCTTGCTGAGATTGATCGACTCAACGCTACGAAGGCATACGTTATTGGCGGTACGGCTGCCGTGAACACAGCCGCCGAAAACCAGCTCACGAGTGCTGGTCTAGCTGTGCAGAGAGTCGCGGGCACGACGCGTTACGACACTGCCTCTAAGGTCTCCGGAGAGGTCAAGAATGGCGTAGGCGAGTCCACGACGGTATTCCTCGCTACGGGCACGAACTTCCCGGATGCACTGGCCGCATCGAGCCTCGCGGCGGCCATGAAAGCGCCGATCATGCTGACGCGCCCGACCGATCTGCCGGCTGAGACGCTTGCCGCGCTCAGGGCATACGCGCCGACGCGCGTTGTGTTCGTGGGCGGCACCAGTGCAGTC
>JAHIQC010000030.1 GCA_018902765.1 Actinomycetota bacterium
CACACGTACATATCGGGAGCTCAGGTGGACACGTGCATCTTGAGGAGAGTCGCGCGAATGCCTGCTTCACGATGCGATCCTCTAGGGAGTGATAACTGATGACGCAGATGCGGCCCTCAGGGGCCAACCATCTGGCCGCGCTTTCAAGCGCACGTTCAAGGACCTCAAGCTCCTGGTTCACTTCGATCCGAAGCGCTTGGAACGTCCTGCGTGCGGGGTGTCCCCCTTCGCGTCGTGCGGCTGCAGGAATCGCGGCCTTCACGATCTGGACCAGTTCCCCTGTCGTCTCAAGGGGTTGGCGGGCTCGCGCGGCTACGATGAATGCTGCGATGCGCGAAGCCCACCGTTCTTCCCCATACTCGCGCAGGATGCGGGCCAGGTGTGATTCGGAGTACGTGTTCAGTACGTCCGCTGCTGTGGTAGGCCCCTGTGCATCCATGCGCATATCGAGAGGTACGTCTTCTTGGTACGTGAACCCCCGGTCAGGGAGGTCGAGCTGCGGTGAGGAGACGCCCAGATCGAACAGGAAACCGTCGGCGTATGGGATGCCCGCGCCAGACAGAAGCGCGTCAAGCTCGCCGAAGTTGCCCTTCAGAAGAATGGATTGCTGGCCGAGGCGGAGTGCGTCTGATGCTGCTTCAAGTGCCACATCATCTTGGTCGATGCCCACCAAGATTCCGGTGGGTCCGATTAAGTCTGCTATCCGCCTCGCGTGTCCTGCCCCGCCTAAGGTGCAGTCTACGATGATCGAACCGGGGTGCAACGATAAGTGCTGCGTGACCTCGGCCAGCAAAACTGGGATATGCCGGTATTCCATTGTCAATACCTAGAGCAGGCCCGCGTCGGCCAGCTCCTTTGCGAGGTCCTCGATCGAGCCTAGGTCCTCACCGGTCTTGTACGTACTCCAGGCCGCGGCATCCCAGATCTCGATCCGGTTGCCGTTGCCGGTTATGGCGACGTCTTTGATCAAACCCGCGTACTCCCGCAGAAGCGGCGGCAGAGAAATGCGGCCCGCCGAGTCAAACTCCGTCTCGACGGCGCCTGTGGTAAAGAAGCGGCGCACGTTGCGAACCCTGGGATCAAAATCCTCGCGGGATAGCAGCTTGGCCACGAACTTGGCGTACTCCTCGGCAGGGTAGACATAGAGGCACTCGTCGAAGCCCTGGGCGACGACGATCTTGCCTGTCATCTCCGCACGGAACTTGGCCGGCAGCGAGACGCGGCCCTTTGCGTCCAGCGTGTGCTGGTGATCGCCCAGGAACATCCCGATCTGCCCTCCCCCGCTACTCGAGTCGTGTGGCCCCTCGGCCCATGCCGTTCGATGAACATTTCTTTCACCGACGACAATGTATGCCACTTCATCCCACTTGACAACCCTTTCATGGGATTTCATGACACCTGCCCGACACTGCGTGCCACCCCGCGACTCCTTGGGGATAGACCACTGACGCACATTCGCCCAAGAACCATGAGGCCCGGCCGCACGTCTTACCCATGAATCAAGCAGGGAAACCGTACGTTGACAGCGAAACAGGTGCATGAAGCGAGATGTGGTGTTGCCGCCGCGTCGCGCGAACGAGTAGAATCACACGAGACATGTCGGGCAACACGGAGGTGACTCCCACCGATGACTCCGAATATCGCGAGCCCCATCTTCAACACTCTCGTACTGGCCTTCTTTGTGGTCATTGCAATCGGCGTAGCGCTTGGCGCGTATGCCGCGACGCAGATGAAGAAGCTCGAGGACAAGAGCAAGTAGCGCTTCGCACCTCACGCTGTACAACCGACTCGGACGCCCCCGCTTGATGCGGTCGGGCGTCCGAATTGTTTTGCAGACCAAGCATGACCGAGGAGGCACACCATGAGTGTGAACAAGAAGATGCCAAGAACAGTGATCGGCCTATCGTTCTCGGTCGCACTGATACTGGCTTTCGTCGCCCTGAGCGGCTGCGCACTCATCGCGCAACCAGCAGGCCAACGCGACTCGGGGACGGTGGGGGTCTCTCAGGACACGGTGGTCTCCTCGCCCGAGCAACTGGGCTCGCCCGCCAAGGGCTCTGCGAGCGACGGCTACGATATGAGTCAGGTCGCTCCGACGCCCGAGCCAACCGGTGCCGACGCGGCAACTGTCCCGGCGGCCGATCGACTCGTCGTTCGCACGGTGGACCTGCGGCTGCGAGTCGACGACGTCGACTCCGCCGCCTCGAAGGTGCGAAAGGCCACAGAGAAGCGCAAGGGCATGGTGATCGACTACCAGGTCAGTTCGGATGAGGGCGTACCGGTCTATCGCCCGTACGTTGAAGGCAGCGCTCTCACAGACGGCTCTGCCCTGTCTGGCTACCTCACCGTACGAATCCCGGCGGATCAGCTCGATTCCTTCACCGAGGAGATCTCAGCACTCGGCAAGGTTCTGCGACAGGCAGAGAACGAGCAGGACGTCACACAACAGCACGTTGACCTCAAGGCCCGATTGGTGAATCTCCAAGCGACCGAGAGCCGCCTGCGGGAATTCTTCGCCAAGGCCAAGAATGTGACTGAGATGCTCGCCATCGAGCAGGAGCTTACAAGGGTCCGTGGCGATATCGAGTCCATGCAAGCGCAGATTTCCTATCTCGAGCGCCAGGCGGCTCTGTCCACCGTGACCATCGAGCTGACCGGCCCCACTCCGCTTGTCGAGCCAGCTGGCGAGGACTGGGGATTCGCGACGTCGGTACGTCAAGCGCTCCGAGGTTTCATCGGAACGATCAACGCGACAATCGTGGTCATCGGCACTCTCGCGCCACTTCTGATCATCCTTGCTCTCGCGTACTTCATCATCCGTGCGGCAGTACGCAGGAGTAGGGCGCGCCGTGACGAACAGGGCGCGAGCGACAGCGCCGGCTACGACGATCAGGAAGACACCACGTAGAAAACAGGACCGCAAACATGAGACGGCGATCCGATACGGGTCGCCGTCTTTCGTTATCGACGAAACACGTTCACCACGAAGC
>JAHIQC010000394.1 GCA_018902765.1 Actinomycetota bacterium
ACTGGGCGAGACGCGCTCCTTCTACCTAGTGCTATCGGTCGCCGAAGACCTGATGAGCGCGGGTAGGGCGCCGTTGGATATCGTGCGTGAGATCGAGGCGGAGTACTCGGGTGAGGTCACGAACAGGGTGATGGAGCGCGTACGTTGCACGGTCCTCAGTAGGTAGCGCCCTGTCCGTTACGATACCGCTCAGAACACCGTGGAGACGATGACGTCACCTGTGTCCTTGTCGAAGGCCCAGATACGCGAGTTGTCGAGTCGTCCTTCAGACGGACCCCACACTTCGATGACGATCCAGGCATCTCTGTTGTCGACTTTGGCCAGCTCCGCATAGTAGGGGACTGACCTGACCTCCGGGGGGAACGTATCCGTGAGAAGGTCCGCAAGTGCGGTAGTGGCCGGGTCGCGACGCAAGGCGGTCAATGCCGTTTGACGTAGTTCAACCGCGTCGGCGACCGGGTCCCCTGCGAATGATGGCTTGCCGACAGCTGATCCCAGGGCCGTCAATCCTTCGACAGAGTACGTGTTGCTCTCTGAGACGAAAGTGATTTCTTCCCTTGCAAAGCACCCGGACAGAAGCGCGGCCATGAGCGCGGGAAGAATGATCCACAAGGTTTGTCGAATGATCCGACGCATGAGAATGCCCTTCGACGGACGAGTTCTTCGCGCCCATCGTATCGCATGGTGTGGCGCAGTGTGCCGATCGATGTCAGACCCACTCAGTACGCTTCTCGTGTCCGTTACACAGAAGGGGTACGACGATGAAGGCGCAGTACATTAACGGCCTGGCTGAGGGTTCGCAGGTGGATTCCACGTTCGTCATGCGCTCAAGGGAGCTGCGGGCGACGCGCGCTGGTGAGGCGTATCTCACCATTGAGCTCGCTGACCGTTCAGGAGTGATTGCGGGAGTCTGGTTCAGGCCGGACGCCTCTGGAACCGCAATCCCATCAGGAACTGTCGTCCGCGTCTCGGGTCGCACCACGACCTTCAGGGGCAACAAGAGGGTCTCGGTACAGTCCCTGAGCCCCGCCCGCTCATATGAGGCCGAAGACATGGTGGCCGCCGGGAGTGGAGACAGGGCTGCCGAGGTAACCGAGTTCAGAGCCATTGCGGCGACCGTGAAGGACCCTGGGCTACTGCGGACTCTCAAAGCGGTGTTTGGCGATGAGGTCTTCTTCGAACGGTTCTCCGCCTGTCCCGCGTCGCAAGCCAATCACCACGCTCCCCTTGGCGGACTGGTGGCGCATTCCGTGTCTGTGGCTAAGATCTGCAGCATGCTTGCGTCTGTGTACGACGACGTGGATCGCGATCTGCTGGTCACGGCTGCCCTCATGCACGATATCGGCAAGGTCGACGAGCTTTCGTGGGACACGGGTATCGAGTATACCGACGCGGGGCGCTTGATCGGACATGTCGTTCTCGGCGAGCGCAGGCTCCACGAGGCCGTCCAGCGCCTCAAAGTGCCGGTTCAGTCGGGCCTCCTCACGCGCCTGACTCATGCGATGCTCTCGCATCACGGAGAGCTCGAGTGGGGTTCGCCCAAGCGGCCATCCACGATCGAGGCCCTCCTGCTGCACCACGCCGACAATCTCGACGCCAAGGCCACTGGTTTTTCTGAGCTGACAACAGGCGCAACGGCCTTGGATGAGCGCTGGACAGACGCGCAAAACCTGTTCCGGCGTCCGCTTTATGCCCCGGCGTCCGCAGAGAGCGAGCGTCATGGTCGCGCTGAAGAGGACTTCCAGTGTGCGAGCGTTCCCGCCTAGCCCCCTAGCGTCCGCGATGTTCTACAATCGTCAGAAGTGAGTATTCAATCGGCTGCAGTGCCCCGATGTTAGGAGAGTTCCATGGATCAGCTTCGCGCAGAGATCGGCGTTTTCGGGGGCAGTGGCTTCTATGAGCTTCTCGACAACCCGCGCGAGCAGAAGGTCAACACGCCCTACGGATCGCCCTCGTCGCCTGTCATGGTCGGGCAGATCGGTGGCCGCTCGGTCGCATTTCTTCCCCGGCATGGGAAGGATCATTCGCTGCCGCCGCACATGATCAACTATCGTGCGAATCTGTGGGCGATGAAGGAGCTCGGGGTACAGCGCATTATCGGCCCCAACGCCTGCGGATCCCTTCAGGCCCACGTTGGGCCCGGTGATTTCGTGATATGCGATCAGTTCGTTGATCGCACGTGGGGTCGCAAAGACACGTTCTTCGACGGCCCGATCACCACTCACGTCTCCGCGGCAGACCCCTACTGCGCCGTGATGCGTCAGGTGGCGATTGACCAGAGCCGTGGACTTGGTATCACTGTCCACCCGAGTGGGACCGTCGTAGTCATTCAGGGCCCCCGCTTCTCAACACGATCTGAGTCAAAATGGTTTGCTGCTCAAGGCTGGGAGGTCATCAATATGACCCAGTATCCCGAGTGCTATCTCGCGCGTGAACTTGAGATCTGCTACTGCAACATCTCCCTGATCACCGATCATGACGCTGGCGCCGAAGGCGCGGAGCCTGTCACAAACGACGAAGTGGTTCGTGTGTTCAATGAGAATAATCAGAAGGTAAAGGACCTGCTCTACGCGATGATCCCGGCACTGCCGGCTGCCCGTGAATGTCAGTGCGCGACGGCGCTTGCAGGAGCCGCTTTCTAGCGCACTCATCGGCATCGGGGTCTTTGTCTGGCGGGAAATGCTTGTTTCCCTTTGTAACTATTGTTACGATTGAAATGTCCTTTCCCGGTAGTCTGGACCCGCCGTGACCTCGATCGACAAAGACCGAATTCCTGAAGGCGTCATCGAGCGTCTTCCGCTGTATTTGAGCGTTCTTATCCAGTTGCGCCAAGATGGCTGCTACACGGTGTCGTCCGCGCGACTTGGGGAGCTTACGGATATAAACCCCGCTCAAATCAGGCGCGACTTGACACATTTCGGATCGTTTGGCAAGCGCG
>JAHIQC010000395.1 GCA_018902765.1 Actinomycetota bacterium
CCGGACTCGATGGGGCTCTTGCGGCTCAAGGCCAAGCGGGGTTCCTTGTGGGATCCACTTGCCGATCCGACCAGCCTAGGCTTGAGCCGCGAAGCCCTTGCCAGACTCACGGCCACTATCGACGTGATTTCCTGGGCTCGCGATCACATGGGGCGAATCGGGCTGGCAGACCTGATCCACGAGGCATGTGAGAGGCTTGAATACGACCTCACGTTGTTCGCGCGTGGTTTCGACGGCGCTCGCGCTTGGGCCAATGTGCTCAAGCTGGCCCGAATCGCGCAGGAGTTCGAGGTCGAAGACCCAGGCGATCCACAAGCATTCCTGGAGCACCTTCGCCTCAAGCGCGAGCTTGCGGGTCGAGAGACGCTTGCCGCATTCGCAGTGGAGGGTGTCGACGCAGTGCGAATCATGAGCGTTCACGCCGCCAAGGGACTCCAGTTCCCCGTGACCGTGGCGGCGACACTTGGTCACCACTATGCCCCGACGCCGGCCATCATGCTTGGCGTGCGCTCCGGACAGGCGAGCCTTGGCATGAAGCTTCCTTGTCTCGAGGGCGGAAGGGCGCTCGATACCCTTGGCCATCGACAAGTCGCGCAGGCCGAACTGGCCGCGGACCTAGAGGAATCCAAGCGCGTGTTCTACGTCGCCTGCACCAGGGCCGAAAAGGCGCTTGTACTTTGTGGTCGTTCGGATCTGAGCCGACCTGCCGAAGAGGACCGGCCCATCGGATGGCTTCGAAGCGCCCTCGGTTTCGGACAGGGCGATGCGGCACGGGCCGGGCAAGTGGATATGGGCTCCTCGGCCGTACGGGTGTTGATGCCGTCGCCTGCCGATTGTGAGATGACCGAGGCGGTGCGTCCTGAGGTCGACGAGGCGACGCTCCGCAGGGCTCGCGCGACCGGCGCCATCACGGGCGCGGTTCACCGTCAGCAGCTGGAGAGGATCTCGTACTCGGGGATTGCGCGCTATCGCGCATGCCCTTATCGCTTCTATGCGACGAGCGTCATCAGGCTCGGGTCCCGGGCACCTCGGGTCTCGACTGCCGAGTCTCCCACCGCATTTGGTTCAGCCGTGCACGTGGTCTTGAGTCAGATCTCGGACGGGGGACTGCCCACCGACGTACGAATCGCGGAAATCTGCCGCGCGGCCAAGCTTGCGCCGGAACGATGGGAATCGGTCGGGGCTCTGGCGGCGGGCTATCTTGACTCGCAGGTGGCAAAGCGGGTCGCCAAGTGCGGTCGAGTAATGCGCGAAGTCCCGTTCGCGGTCCCGGTGGGTGCCACACTTTTGGACGGCGCCATCGACCTCATTGCTTTCGAAGCGGATCGCGCCTTGGTGCTCGACTACAAGACCGGGCACACGGACGATCGGTTCGATCCCGCGGAAGGCTACTTGGAGCAGGCGCGCTGCTATGCGGTCGCCGCCTCGGCCATGGGATCCAAGATCGTGGAGGTGGGTTTCGTCGAACTGGAGAGAGAGTCGCGCGTCCACACCTTTGAGTTCAACGAAGCCGGAGTCAAGGACGCGATCGTCGGGATTCAAGAGACTCTCACCCAAATCGCACAGCGGCGGTTCGGACACCTGGATCATTACGATGGGTTGGTGTGTGCCGAGTGCCCGGCGCTTGGAAACCTGTGCCCGATCAGCGCTCCGCCGACGCCGTCTGCTTGAGTTGACCGCAGGCCGCGTCGATGTCCGCGCCTCGTTCGGTGCGGATGCTCGACTCCGTCCCGCTGTGCACAAGGGCATTCAGGAATTCCAGCGCGCGCTGCTGAGTGACGCGGCGCAAGGCGGAGCCCTCGATGGTGTTCACCGGGATCAAGTTCACGTGGCACAGAAGACCCCGCGTGAACTCGATCAATGCGCCGAGTTCCGCGTCAGAGTCGTTGACGCCGTCTATCAAAGCGAATTCGAAGCTGGGACGGCGGCCCGTGCGCTCAGCGTAGGCACTGACCGAGGCCCGCAGGGCGCGAAGCGGAATACCGCGGACCCCGGGCATAAGGGTATCGCGTGTCGCTTGTACCGCCGAGTGCAGCGAGATGGCCAAGGTGAACTGTTCGGGCTCTTGTGCGAACCGATCGATCCCCGTTGTGAGGCCGCACGTCGAGACCGTAAGGTGCCGCGCTCCGATTCCCAGAGCATCGGGTGAGTTCATCAGGCGCAGAGCGTCCAAGCTGGCTTCGTAGTTGGCGAACGGCTCGCCC
>JAHIQC010000396.1 GCA_018902765.1 Actinomycetota bacterium
CCTGCATCGGCGATGAGGCGCACGAGTTCCTCGCGGGCCAGCATGAAACGAACACCCGCCGAGGCGACAACGTTCTCCTCGATCATGGTTGAGCCCATGTCGTTTGCGCCGAATGCCAGCGCGACTTGCCCGATCTTGGAGCCCTGGGTGACCCAGCTGGCCTGGATATTGTCCACACTGTCCAGATACAGTCGTGACACCGCGAGCATACGCAGGTACTCCCAGCCTGTGGCCGCAGTGAGCGGTTCCCCAGTCGCTGTCGACTCGTCTGCGGCAAGCTCGGTGTTCCCCGGCTGGAAGCTCCACGGGATGAAAGCGCGAAAGCCGACGTGGCCCGCGGCGATCGCCTCGTCTTGGACCTCCCGGACGCGTCGCAGGTGTTCGATGCGTTCCTCGGCAGTCTCTAGGCCTCCGAACATCATCGTGGCGGTGGTCGAGACATCGAGCGCATGTGCGTCGCGCATCACGTCGAGCCACTGGTCGGACGTCGCCTTCTCGGGCGAGACGTAATCTCGCACGCGGTCCACGAGGATCTCGGCGCCGCCTCCGGGCAGAGAGTCCAGGCCAGCGTCGCGCAGGCGCGTGAGCACTTGGGTGGGTGAGGAGCCGGAGAGCTTGGACAGGTGCCAGATCTCGGGTGGGCCGAAGCCGTGCACATGGATCGGGTAGCGAGCCTTGAGCTCGCGCAGCATGCCCTCGTACCACTCGAGCGGCAGGTCGGGATGCATCCCGCCTTGAAGCAGGATCGCGGTGCCCTCAAGGGCGATGGTCTCCTCGACTTTGGCGTAGAGCTCCTCGGCAGGCAGCACGTAGGCATCCGGATCGTCCGGGGCGCGATAAAACGCGCAGAAGCGGCAGCGAGAGACGCATATGTTGGTGTAGTTCACGTTTCGGTCGACGATGAACGTGACCTCGCGCTCGGGATGCAATCGGTCGCGCATCGCGGTGGCGGCGGCGCCCAGCGTGAGCAAAGGTGCCTCCTGCAGAAGGAACAGCGCCTGTTGCTCGGTGAGTCTGATTTCGCCTGCCGCTGCGGACATGGCGAGGGCGGCTGCTGCGTTCGCAGGGCGCGCGGGTGTGACCACGTCGCTACTCGCCTTCGCCGAAGATTCGGATATCGGGCACCGCGTCGAGTTGCCCGATGGCGACCGCCTCGGCAAGGTAGCGTGTCAGACCCTCGCGGTAGCGTGGCTCGTAGCGGAACTGGAGTGCGTCGAAGTAGCTACGGTAGTGCTCGGCCGCAAATGGTTCCCAGCGCGCTGCGTACTGCGAGATGTCGTCCAGATGGTCTCGGCAGTAGTCAAGAGAGCCGTTGAGCGCGTCCGCGACAGCTGACACCGCGTCAGGCTGCGCATCGGCGTACTCGCGGCGCACCGCCCACACGGCATAGACCATCGGCAGTCCGGTCCACTCGGTCCACTCAGCGCCGAGGTCATAAACGTAGGCGCCCTTTGGGGGCTCCCAGTAAGCACGAAGTGCCTCATCGCCGATGAGCAGAGCCGCGTCGGCGTCGCGAAGCATCGCGGGCAGGTCGGGAGGCATCTCGACGTAGGTCGGGGATACACCCCAACGCTTCTCAAGAAGGATGCGGGTGAGCACCTGTGATGTGCGCGAAGTGTCGGTGAGCGCCACGGTCCGACCCGTGAGTTCCTCGGCGGGGACCTTGGATAGAAGGAGTATCGACTGGACCTCGCCATCGGAGGAGATGGCGATGTCGGGAAGCAGCGTGTATTCATGTGCGTGGCGCGCGAACTCGATGGCCGGGATCGGGGCGACCTCGAGATCGCCTTGGAGGATCATCGAAGCCAGGTCAGCCGGATTGGCCTTCACGAGCTCGACGTCGAGCAGCAGGTCACCGCTCTTGACCATGCCGTAGTACAACGGCAGGCAGTTGATGAACTGGATGTGGCCGAGACGTGGGCGCGCTGCCATGGCGCTATGCCTCCGTAAGCCCGGTTGTGCGGGTGCCGGGCACAAGGCCTGCTTCCCAAGCGGGCGCAGATGTCTCCTCGGCGTAGGTCTTCACGATGCGATAGAGCGTATCGCGTTCGACCGGTACGTGGCCGGTCTCAACGATCATGTTCACGAGATCTTGCTTGGAGAGAGCCTCGGGGGTCGAGGCGCCGGCCATGTGGGTGATGCGCTCTTCGATCACGGTGCCGTCGATGTCGTCGACGCCGAACGCGACGGACAGCTGCGCGACCTTGAGGCCAACCATGATCCAGAAGGCCTTGATGTGCGGGATGTTGTCGAGCATGAGGCGCCCGATGGCGAGCGTCTTGAGATCGTCATAGCCGGTCGTGGCTGGAAGGTCGGCCAGTTCGGTGTTTGCCGGATGGAACGCGAGCGGGATGAATGCGAGGAAGCCGCCGGTGGCGTCCTGCTGCTCGCGAAGGCGGATCAGGTGATCTACGCGCTCCTCGGCTGTCTCGATGTGGCCGTAGAGCATGGTGCAGTTGGTCTTGATGTCCAGAGAATGCGCCTCGGCGTGGATTCGCAGCCAGACGTCACTGGAGGTCTTCTTATCCCAAGCTGCCGCTCGCGTGCGGTCTGAGAAGATCTCTGCGCCACCACCGGGCAGTGCGTCGAGGCCTGCGTCGCGCAGGTCTCTCAGGACCTCAAGCGTGGGCTTGTCGGCGATGATCGCCATGTGCTCGATCTCAACCGCGGTGAACGCCTGGACGATGACATGGTCCGGAACCGCGTTTCGCACACGACGTACCATCTCGATGTAGAACTCGTAACTCCACTCGGGGTGAAGGCCGGAGACGATGTGGATCTCATACGCGCCGTCGTTGGCACCCTCGACAGCCGCGTCAACGATCGTGTCGAGCGTCATCTCGTAGGCGCCGTCTTCGCCTTCGCTTCTGGCGAACGCGCAGAACTTGCAGCGGTTGCGGCAGATATTGGTCGGATTGATATGGCGGTTGACCATGAAGTAGACGCGCTCGCCGTTGATGCGCTTGCGCGCGAAGTCCGCCATCTGGCCGATGCCGATCAGGTCGTTGCTTGCGTAGAGCGCGACACCGTCCTCGCGAGACAAGCGCTCGCCAGCAGCCACCTTGAGCGCAATCGGCTCAAGCGAAGAGTCGTTCAGAAAGAATCCGTTCACCGGACCTCCAGACATGTTCGGGTGATCAGGGGTCTAGCGAGTCGAATCGCTCGGGCCCGAAGGACGTCCCACTCCGATGTATGTGCCCCCCGCGCCGCGGATATCCTCGGCTTGAAGTGCGTTGCGACCGTCGAACACGACGGCCCCGTTGGACATCGTGGTGACAAGCGCGGGCCAGTCAGCCCTGACGATCTCCTGCCATTCGGTCGCCAGAATCGCCGCGTCCGCACCTGCAACGGCCCCGCTGAGAGTCTCGGAGACCTCGTCGAGCCCGTCGAAGGACACAGGGATGGGGTTGAAGCCTACGACTGTGGCACCCTCGGCATGGAGCAATGAAGCGATTTCGCCGGCTGGCGATTCCCGCACGTCATCAGTATCGGGCTTGAACGTCAGGCCGAGAAGTGCGATACGCAAGCCCTCGAGAGAGCCGAAGTGCGCTTTGAGCGCCCGGAAGGGGAGCAGTCGTTGACGCGCGTTGACCTCGATGACAGCGCGCAGAAGATCAAAGCTGTATCCATTGAGTGTCGCTATGAAGTCCAGTGCGCGCGTGTCCTTGGGGAAGCAAGAGCCCCCGTAGCCGATACCTGCACGCAGGAAGGCCGGGCCGATCCGCCCGTCCAAGCCGATGCCGCGCGAGACTTCATCGACGTTGGCGCCGACCAGGTCGCACAGCACGGCGATCTCATTGATGAACGAGATTTTCGTGGCCAGAAAGGCGTTGCTTGCGTACTTGATCATCTCGGCGCTGGTGACGTCGCAGGTGACCACGGGCGCATCGATGTTCGCATACAGCGTGGACGCGCGTCGGAGCGCTTCGGCGGTAGCGCCGATCACGATGCGGTCGGTCTTGAACCAGTCTGTGACAGCGCTGCCTTCCCGCAAGAACTCGGGGTTCGAGACGTACGAGATGCCACGACTCTCCAGCCTAGCGGCGTACCTCTCTCCGGTACCGGGGGGAACGGTGGATTTCATCATCGCCACACTGCCAGCGGTCGCATGTTCCTCAAGGAACTCGAGCACGGATCGCACGTAGCTCATGTCGGCAGAGCCTGTGGTAGTGGCAGGAGTGCCGACAGCGATGATCGCGATTCCTGTGACGCTCTCGACCTCTGAGGTCAGCGCGAACTCAAGCATGCCGTCGGAGATGGCCTTGCGCAAGAGCTCGTCGAGGCCCGGCTCAAAGAACGGAGAGCGTCCCGCACGCAGTGTCTCGAGTTTGGCGGCATCGACGTCCAGTACACGCACGGGCCATCCGTCCGAAGCGAGGCACACCCCGGAGACAAGCCCAACGTAGCCAGCGCCAAAGACCGTGACTTGTTCACGCATGCGTGAGCCTCTCTGACTATTCGTGGTCATTGAGCGCGCGGTCACGGGAATCGTACTCGAGTCGCCGCACGCGCCATTGGATGTCTTCCGAGATCTTACGGTTGTTCCCCATAATCTCGGCAAG
>JAHIQC010000397.1 GCA_018902765.1 Actinomycetota bacterium
CTGCATCGAAGCCGCGCTCATGGCCGGCGACGTCGCCCCGGGAATCCTGCGCTCGTACTGGGGATTCGATGGTTGGCTCGGACACGACGCTGACATATGGGACGGACTGCTCGACAACGCCGACGATCGCGCAGAGGCCGGACGCGAGAACATGCCTCCGATACGCTGTCGCGATATCGATCCTCGAGCCGTTTCGCTTGCTGGCGGGTGCATCAAACGCGCCGGCCTCGAGGGCTTGGTCATAGTCGAGCAGGCCGATGCACGAAGGATCCATTCGTTCGGGGACATTCCCGGGCTTGTGGCCTTGAATCCGCCCTACGGCGTGCGACTCGGCGACTCGGCCGCCGCACACGAGCTGTTCACGGCGACCGGCGAGGTGCTGCGCGATCGCTTCGAAGGCTGGCGTGTCGTGACCATCACCGGTCAAGAAGCTCCCGCCACGGACTTTGGGCTGTCGGTCGACCAGACGTTCGAGGTCTACAACGGCGCGATTCCGGCACTGGTGAGCGTGATGGACACCTCCGCAGCGTTTGTGGCGCCGCCCGAAGAAGCACCGCCAGCTCCGGCCGAATCGATGTTCGCCAACCGGCTTATCAAGAACTCAAAGCGCCTGAGCAAGTGGGCGCGCAAAGCCGATGTCAGCTGTTATCGCCTGTACGACGCGGACATGCCCGAGTTCTCGGCCGCGGTCGACCTGTACACCGGCGCCGGCCCGGACCAGGGACGCCGCTGGGTGCACGTTGCCGAGTACGCGCCACCTCGCAGCATCGACGCCGATGCGGCCGAGCGCAGACTGGCAGAAATCGTCGAGGCCATCCCTGAGGCCCTGGACGTGCAGCCCGAGGACGTGTTCCTCAAGGTCAGACGTCGCCAGAAGGGCAGCGAGCAGTACGCACGCCAAGAGAGCAGGGACGTGTTCAACACCGTTTCTGAAAGTGGCCTTCTGTTCGCCGTGAATCTCACAGATTACCTGGATACGGGGCTGTTCTTGGACCACCGGCCCACACGCGACCTGCTGCGCGCCGAGTCTGGCGGCAAGCGCTTCTTGAACCTGTTCGCTTACACAGGCGCGGCCACCGTTCATGCAGCGGCCGGCGGCGCGGTCTCCACGCTTACCGTGGACATGTCGCAGACGTACCTGGACTGGGCCGAGCGCAATATGCGCTTGAACGGCATGACCGGCGCCGCGCACACACGCGTGCGAGCTGACGTCGTCACCTGGCTTCGTACCGCCGCGGCTCGCCGAAACGGCTTGTTCGACCTTATCTTCTGCGACCCGCCGAGCTTCTCGAACTCCAAGCGTATGGATGCGAGCTTCGATGTCCAGCGCGATCACGTGAAGCTGCTCAAGGCAGTCGCGGGCCTGCTTGCGCCCGACGGGGAGATCCTGTTCTCAGACAACCTGCGCACATTTTCGATGGATCACGACGGACTTGCCGAGGAGGGCCTTGCAGCCACCGATATCACGGCATCGACCATCGCCGAGGATTTCGCACGAAACCCGCGCATCCACAACGCATGGAGGGTCCGCCGTGTCTGAGTCCGGGCTGCCGGATTACACGGTGCGCAGAAGCGCCCGCGCCCGCCGCATACACTTGACTGTCTCGGCTCGCGACGGCCTCGTGGTCACGCTGCCGCAGCACGTCGCGACCCGCGAGGCTGCGCGCGCGGTGGCCCACCGCCGCGAATGGGCGATCTCGCACCTGGCAGCGACTGAGGCGCGGCGGAGGGCCTTGACGGCGCCACCCGAGGCGCTCCTCCCGAGCGTGATCGAGCTTCGGGCCCTAAACGCGACGTGGGTCGTTGAGTATCGACAGAGTGCCTCGGGTGACGCCGTCCGCGTTCGCGCCAACGGCCACTCGCTTCACGTGACCGGGAACGTCGCTGATGCCGACGCGTGCCTGCAGGCGTTACGCCGTTGGCGCGACCGCGCCGCGCGCATGGGGCTGGCGGCGCTGCTCGAAGAGTGCTCCTCGGCAACGGGAATCCCGTACAAGCGCGTGAGTGTGCGCTTTCAAAAGACCAGGTGGGGGAGCTGCTCCTCGGCAGGTACGATCTCGCTTAACCGCAATCTCGTGTTCTTGCCCGAAGCCCTTGCGGGCTACGTGCTCATGCACGAGCTGGCGCATGTCCGCGAGCGAGGGCATGGCCCGGGCTTTTGGGCGCACCTCCAGCAGCTCGTGCCTGACGCCCACGCGCTTCGCACTCGGATGCGCGAGGCGGGGGACATGGTCCCTGCGTGGGCCGATGCATAGCGACGCGTTTTTGCGGCGTCGCATCACGCTCGCTTCCCGGGCAGGGGCTTTGCTCGCGCTGCTGGTCGTTCTACTACCAGGCCTGCTCGGTTGTGCGCAGTCGCAGGCAGAGGTGAAGTTCCCGCTGGTCGAGCTGCATCCGCTTGTGGCGCAATCGTCCGGCGCGCGATCCCAAGGACTTCAGGGCCACGATCGTGGGGACGCAGCGCGCGGAATGCTGTTCGTTTGGCCCGATGAGGGAGTGCGCACATTCAGCATCAAAGATGTGCCCTACGCTCTCGATCTGGTGTTCATGGATGGCGATGGCATGGTCGTCGCAGTTGATGGCCTGGTTCCCGATTCGACCGTGCAGGCCGCAGGAACCGCCCGCTATGTCTTAGAGGTCGAGGCCGGATGGGTGCGCGCAAACGGTGTTGAGGTGGGCGACCGCGCGCAGGTGCTCCTCGGCAGGTGATCTTTGGGCCCGTAGTGTCGAACGCGCAACGGCGGCGGGCGGCGTTATGGCGCCAAGGGGCCCGGTATCGTAGAATGTCACTTCCGTATGACGAAGACCCGGCCGCCCGTGGGGACGATTCGGCTGTGGTCGAGCACCCTCGGGTGCCCGCGCCCGATCTGCCGATCCGCCCAGGAGGTTAGCTCGTGATCAACATGAACGACCATGATGCGATCAAGGCGCTGCCCGTCGAGACTTTGATGGGCAAGCAGACCATAAAGATAGACGACACCACGCTGCGCGATGGAGAGCAGACCGCGGGCGTGGTTTTTAGCAACGCCGAGAAGGTCAAGATCGCCCGTATGCTCGATGAGATCGGGGTCCAGCAGATCGAGGCCGGTATCCCGGTCATGGGTGGCGACGAGGCCGAAGTCATCACCGAGATCGCCCATCTTGGCCTGAACGCCTCGATTCTGGGCTGGAACCGCGCCAGCGTTGCGGACATCAAGACCTCGCTTGCGTGCGGCGTGGACGCCGTCGCGATCTCGCTTGCTACGAGCGACATCCACATCAAGACGAAGCTTCAGAAAGATCGCGCGTGGGTGCTCGACACCATTCGCGAGAGCGTCGCATTCGCCAAGAGTAACGGTGTCTACGTCTCAGTGAACGCCGAGGACGCGAGTCGTACCGAGATGGAGTTCCTCATCGAGTATGGACTGGCCGCCAAGGCCGAGGGCGCTGACCGCATGCGCTTCTGCGACACCATCGGCGTGCTCGGGCCGTTTCGCACCTACAAGGTCATCAAAGAGCTCATCGAGGCCACGGGCCTCGAGATCGAGATGCACACGCACAACGACTTCGGCATGGCGGTCGCCAATGCGATCGCAGGTATCCACGCCGGGGCAACTTGGGTCAACGTGACTGTGGGTGGACTTGGCGAGCGTGCGGGCAATGCCGCTCTCGAAGAGGTCGTAATGGCGCTCAAGTACATCGAGGACGTCGATCTCGACTTTGATACGAAGCGTTTCCGTGAGATCGGCGAGTTTGTCGCCGAGGCGGCCGGACGCACGATCCCGGTGTGGAAATCGGTCATCGGCACGAACATGTTCGCCCACGAGAGCGGTATTCATGCCGATGGCGTCATCAAGAACCCACACACCTATGAGGTGTACGCGCCCGACGAGGTCGGACTTGAGCGCCAGATAGTCGTGGGCAAGCACTCGGGCTCACGCACCCTTGAGATGAAATTCGACGAGTACGGCATCGAACTGACGCGCGAGCACGCGCTGCAGCTGTTGCCGCTCGTGCGTACCAAAGCGGTCCAGATCAAGCGTCCGCTGTTCGACAAGGAACTCGTCGAGCTTTACAGCGCCATGCGCGCGAACGGCTCCTGATACGTAAAGAAGGCAAGGTGAGAGCGATTCCGGGAAAGACAATCGCCGAGAAGATCTTCTCGGCCCACTCGGGGGCAGATGCCCGCGCAGGTGACATCGTTGTGGCTGACGTCGATTTCGTCATGGGCCAGGACGGTACGTCTCCTTTGGCCATCCGCGCGCTTGAGCGTATGGGCGTTGAGAAGGTATTCGATCCGGCCAAGGTCGCGGTCGTGATGGACCACAGCTCGCCCAGCCCGCTGGAGGGTGTATCCGCACTGCACACGATCATGCGCGAGTTCGGCCGCAAGACCGGCGCGAAGGTCTACGACGTCGGCGAGGGCGTGTGCCACCAGCTCATCCCTGAAAACGGCCACGTCGTACCCGGCGATCTCATGGTCGGCTGTGACTCCCACACCTGCACCTACGGCGCGCTCAATGTCTTTTCGACCGGTGTCGGATCGACCGACGGTGCGGCTGCGATGGCTGCCGGCAAGCTGTGGTTCAAGGTGCCCGACACCATGAAGGTCACCTACGAGGGTGCGCTTGCGCCCGGCGTGTTCTCCAAAGACCTCGTCTTGTA
>JAHIQC010000398.1 GCA_018902765.1 Actinomycetota bacterium
CCTTGCGAGCGTCTATATCGCTCCGCTGACCACGTGGCTCTTGCACACTCAGGGCATCGCGGGCACATTTCGCATCCTGGGCGTCGCATTCTTGGTTCTGGTGTGCGGTCTGGCGCAGTTCCTGGTCAACCCTCCGGCGGGTTACGTGCCCGTCGGCACACCCGTGCTCTCGGCCTCCAAGCAAAGCGACAAACAGGACCGCGACTACGACTGGCGTGAGATGGTCCGGACCAAGCAGTTCGTGTTGCTGTGGCTGATGCTGGCGTTCGCGTCGTTCGCAGGCCTCATGATCATCGGCCACATGGCCAAGATAGCCGCAGTGCAGATGACCGGTGTGGATCTCGGATTCGTACTCGTTGCTGTGCTTGCGGTCGGCAACGCGCTTGGCCGCGTGGTGGCCGGAATCGCCTCGGACCGCATCGGCGGCGTGCGCACGATGCTCGTCGTGTTCCTGATGCAGGCGGTGATGATGGGCGTGCTCGCATTCGCGGGAACTCCCGCGCTGCTCATTCCGGTCGCGGCGGCAGTGGGCTTTTGCTACGGCGCCAACCTGTCACTGTTCCCATCCACGACTGCGGGCTTCTTCGGCACGACCCATCTGGGCGTGAACTACGGCCTCGTATTCACGGCCTGGGGCGTGGGTGGCGTCTTCGGCTCTATGACAGCCGGTACCATCGTGGACTCGTCGGGAAGCTATGCAGTCGCGTATGCGATCGCTGCGGGACTGTGTGTGGTGGCCGCCGGCCTCACCTTCGCGACCAAAGCGCCCGATCCTGACGCGCAGATCGTGCACGTGCACAAGCCCGCAGGGAAGCGGAGCGCCGCCTAGCGGCGGGCTGTCCGAGTCACGCCTGCAGGAGTCTGCTGACTGTCTCGCGCAGCTCAGCGTGCTCAAAGGGCTTCACGATGTACCCGTTGGCTCCGTGGTCGAGCGCGTTGTCGATGTCGGAGTCGCGGGATGAGGTCGTGAGCATCACGATCGGGCACGCGGGGCCTGCGGGGTCTTCTCGCAGGCGCGTGAGGACGTCGAAGCCGCTTGCGTTGGGCATGACCACGTCCAGCAAGATCAGGTCGGGCTCACACTGCATGGCAAGTTCGATCGCCTGAGCGCCGTCGACGGCCTCGACGATCTCGCAATCAAGGGGCCGCAGCGCGGCGGCGATGAGCATCCTGATGAGTCGATTGTCATCGACGACCAAGATTCGCTTGTCCATTTCCATCGCCCCCCAGCGAATCGATACGAGCCTCCTTTGCGCCTACTTCGTCCGCCGGGTGGCGCTTCCTGCTTAATCGACCTGAAGCCGACGCAGGGGATGGCTCCGGTTTGTCGAAACAGGTGACGCTGAGGAGTTTCGCGAACCGGGGGTGAGTCGCGTGCAAGACGGAGTGCGCAAGAAGCGTCAGAATCTCCACATCCGAACGCTCATGGCCAACTCGGCCGAGGGGTTCGTGATCGTTGGACCCGATGGCGCCATACGCGTCTTCAACGAGACTGCCGAGGAACTCTTCGGCGTATCACGTACTTCGGTCGTGGGGTCTGCTGCCGAGTCCATTGGATGCGCGAAGCTCGCCTCGGCGATTCGCGCGCAGCTCAAGGCGAAACGGCCAAAGATCAAGAGCGTTCAGGTCGAGCTCGAGCGTCGCGTCTTAAGCTGCAAACTCGCTCCATTCGATGATGATCTGGGCGGTGGCCTGGCCGTCGTGGTGCGAGACGACACTGAGCTGTTCGAGCAGCAGGAGCGCGCCGAGGCGATCTTGGCCGGTGCGGGCGACGGCCTTATCGTCTTTACGCCCGACAGCCGCATCGCGTACGTGAACCCCGCGGTCGTCGAGATTCTGGGCCCCAAAGCGAGCCAAGCCGTCGGCCACCAGGTCTCGCTCGCGACCCTGCTTGGGCTTGAGATTCCCGGCTCTGATGATGCCGTTGCCTGCTGGGAGAAGCTTGAGTGCACGCACCTGGAGTGTCCTCAGTACGGTGCTGACGACCTGCGCTGCTGGCTGAGGTGTGGCACGCCGAGCCCCGATGGCGAGCCGACAAGCTACCGTGACAAACAGAAACGATGCATCAAGTGCGAGGCGTTCTTGGATAATGCGCCTTTGCTGGGTGAGCCGGGGACCACAGGGGTGACAGAGGCCACCATCGAGGAGCCCGAGCACCGCGTGGTCGAGGTTCGAACGAACCCGGTGATCGACAGGATGGGCCGCTATCTGGGTTGCGTCTCGACGCTGCACGATGTGACGGCCGAGCGTGAGATCGCCGTCATGAAGAACGAGTTCGTGTCGATGGTCAGCCACGAACTGCGCACGCCGCTCACCTCGATCAAGGGCTACGTCGATCTGATCGTGGACGGTGAGGCAGGCGAGATCAACGACATCCAAAAGGAGTTCCTGGAGATCGTGCAGGAGAACTCCGACCGGCTCGTCTCGCTGATCAACGATCTTCTGGACATCTCGCGTATAGAGTCAGGCCGCGTACATCTCAAGATCGAGCCGCTCGAGATTCCCGATGTGGTTCAAGGGGTCCTCGATACGTTCCGCACCTACGCCGAGCAGTCCGGGGTGAATCTCACATCTCAGGTAGCGCGAAACCTGCCCCGAGTGGCCGCCGATCGCGACCGGGTCGGACAGGTGCTCATGAACCTTGTGAGCAACGCCATCAAGTACTCCCCAGGCGGAGGCGATGCAAAGATCGCGGTCAAGCGGCACGGCGACAAGGTCAACATCGAGGTCACAGACTCAGGAATCGGCATCTCCGAAGAGGATCAGCGCCAGCTGTTCACCAAGTTCTTCCGAGTCGACTCCTCGCTTACCCGCGAAATCGGTGGAACCGGACTGGGACTGTCGATCTGCAAGAGCGTTATCGATCTTCACGGCGGTGAGGTTTGGGTCAAGAGCCGTGAGGGTCAAGGCAGCACGTTCGCGTTCAGCCTGTGTGTGGCGCCCGACGACCTGGTGAGGACACCCGCGGTTGAAGGCCCCTTGAAGCCCGGGACCGGCACAGTCCTCGTGATCGACCACAACCCGGACATCGCGGATCTGGTGGAGACCTACCTGCGTAAGCGCGGCTACGATGTGATCAAGGCGCACTCCGCCGCCGAGGCCCGCGCAGCGGCGGCAAAGGTCAAGCCGGTCTTGATCACTTTGGACGTCATGCTCGACGATGGCGATGGCTTTGAGCTGCTGCAACTGCTCAAGGACGACCCCAATACCGCTGATGCGCCTGTCGTGGTGCTGTCCATCGTCACCGACGAGGGCAAGAGCCTGCGTCATGGCGCGGCCGACTACCTGGAAAAGCCCATCGACAAGTCGCGCCTGGTCA
>JAHIQC010000399.1 GCA_018902765.1 Actinomycetota bacterium
CCTGGCGGAACACGAACATCGTGAACCCACTGCAGTCAAATGAATTGGGCCCGGATGCGCCCCAATGATAGGGGGCACCAAGATATTGCTTGGCGATGCTGACTACCTCGCCACGGGCAGCGCGCGTGGGAGGGGGGAATGTCTTGCCGGACGAGGATCCCCGCTTCGAGGAGCCGCGTGAAACGCTCGCCGCTGCGGCAGCACGCGCACGTGCCTCAGCCTCGGCCTCGATTGCGGCGACCTCGCTCTCCAAGCCGGAGAGCATCTTCTTTCGCGAGGCGAGCTGGGCTTCGATGCTCTTCTTCTTGGAGGCCATCAGCTCAAGGGTCGATTTCGATGCAGCCTCTTGGGTCGCGAGATCCTTCTTGTACCCCTCGGCCTTGGCCCGGGTCTCCTTAAGAGAGGCGATGTCAGAGGCTTCGCGCTCGTTCATATCCCTCAACAGATCCCAGGTGGTCGCGAACTCCTCGAAATCCTCAGCGCCCAGAAGTACCTCGAGAAAGCCGGTGGGGCCGCTGCGATACATCGAGTTCGCGCGTATGTTGAGGTGAGTCTGCAAAGTGCCTATACGGGCATTGGCAGCGTCCAACTCTGTCTGAGTGCTCTTGATCTTGGACAGAATGGCCTTGTGCTTGATGTTCGCGTCGTTGTAGGCCTCTGCCGCTATCTCGACTTTGCTGTCCAGGGCGTCGATCTGCGTCTTGACGGTGCGAGCCTGATCGCGCTTGTCCGTGAGGCTCGGGGCAGCGTACGCGGGAACGGCCCCCATCAGAAGCACAAGTGCGAGGGCGAGCGATATGATTGTGTTCTTCCTGGCTGTCAGGGGATCTCCTTCTGGCAGTCGGGTGCAATACAACCGTCTGATTCTACCATGAACCAGACAGTGCTTTCGTTCGTGACCACTGTTTGAGCCACGACCCCCAGAAGCACGAATCAGGCCAAAGCGGCGCATAGCCCGTCGAGCAGTAGGACTGCAAGACGTTGAGCCGCCTCGGGTTCGTTGACCACATCCGACACAGGTAGTTCGACACGAAGGCCCGTGCCCGGCCCTGCCTCAAGCGCCGCAACAAGCCTTATCGCCAACGCCGCCGAGGAGTCAGTGCCAAGGCTTACAACGGGCACACCCAGCGCAGGTGCCCCGAGCATCGCGATTGTGACCAGCAGGCCGTCGGCAGAAGCCTCCGGATCGCCTTCGCGGCGAATCGAGCACCCCGGCGCTGATGCCTGCGCAAGATTGACCACCCTGTCAGCAATCGCCATCGTCACCGGGTCGGACGAACCTATGCGCAACCGCAATCTGGACAGGACCTCCGTTGAACGGGCCGGGCCGCTCATCGCACCCGAAGGGATCGTGGGGTCCTTCCCCTCCCAAACGTGGCGCAGCGCCTTCAGGGCGCCGATGGTCGTTGCGCCCAGGATTCCATCAGCAGGTATGCCGCTGTTGCGCTGGAACTCACGAACTGCTCGCTCGGTATAGGCTCCGAAGATCGCATCGCCGTTCCCACATACGAATCCAAGCGCGTTGAGTGCCTCTTGGGCCAAAGCGACATCCTTACCGTGAAAATGCGGAAGTCGCAAGTAGAGTGTTCGATCGCCGAGGGTGAAGGTCTCGTCGACGAGTGCCGCCCACGTCTCGTCGCCCACAACGCCATCTTCCTTGAGCAGGAGCGTGGTCTGAAAAGACTTGACCGCGTCGGTCGTCATGCCGAGGAACACCCCATCGACACCAGTGGGGCCCAGCGGATAGCCGAGTCTCAATAGTCGCCTTTGGATGTCTTCGACTGCGGGCCCTCGGGACCCTGGCAGAATCGGACGCACAGCGCCCCTTTCATAAAGACCGGCTACCGACTGTAGCGATTCCGAAACTTCTCGACGTTGTTGCGCACCGCACCGGCACTTCTCCCAGAGCTACGCAGGAATCGATCGATCTCGATTTCGTTAGCCCGGTCTCCCCCGAAGCTGTACGTGGGTGGCTCGCCGGAGGATTCTAGCACGAATGCCTCGCTCAGCACCCTCAGGATGCGAGCTGTAAGCTCGACCGAGACCCCCGCGTTGTCGGCAACTCTGGTGCGGCTGAGACTCTCGCCCGTGTGATCTTTGAACAATGCGACAATGCGTCGAATGGCGGCCTCTGTGTCCCGGTCGCCTGACAAACTGTCCAAGGCCCTGCTGAGACTCATGTCCCGCCTATCCGATGGACACTACTCTGCGACCATCACCCTGTTCTTGCCATCACGCTTGGCGGCGTACATAACCATGTCGGCCGCCTCGATGAGCCTCGCGGCACTCGACGCGTGCGTCGGAAACACCGCCACACCCACCGATACTGACTTGTGGATCGGTGCCATTGCCTCTGCTCCGACAAACTCGAACTCAGCCACACTCGCGCGGATCCGTTCGGCAACCGCCCACGCCCCTTGAGCATCCGTCTCGGGAAGGACGACCACGAACTCCTCGCCGCCGTATCTGGCTGCGACGTCCATCTCTCGCAGGTTGCTCCTAATTATCTCACTCACGGCTTGGAGCACCTTGTCTCCGCGCGGGTGCCCGTAGGTGTCGTTGAACTCCTTGAAATCATCGATATCGAGCATGATCAAAGCCAGGTCGTGGTTGAACCGGACAGCGCGTCCAAACTCCTCTTCCAGGCGCTGCTGGAAGTAACCGTGGTTGTAGAGCTCCGTGAGACGGTCCGTGACCGACAATCGCTCCAATTCGCCGTGAAGCAATGCGTTTTGGAGCGAGAGCGATGACTGGTTCCCGATGACCTGTAAACGCTCAAGCTCGACCGGGGTAAGTTCGCGGTAGTCTGCAGACGCAATGACCATGACGCCGATGACATGGTCACCGGCGCGCAGTTGAACGGCGGCCTGCGAACGCACGTCCTCGGAATCCCTACACCAGTGTCCCGAGCCGGAGCCGTACGGGACATCGGGCTCGTGGACGAGTCCCTCGTTGAATGCCTCGCCCAGAATCGTATCTCGCACCGAGATCACCGGATCGAATGCGTCTTCGGGCCTGCCCTGACTTGCCCGCAGACGCAGCGTCCAGTCCTCGCGCTCAAACAGGTAGACGCAGCTGATCTCAGCCCCGAGGATGCCGTTGGCACCATCAACGATCAGCGAGCACACGTCATCCACCGAGCTGTACGAAGTGAGCGCCTTGAAGAACTCATGGGTGAAAAAGATCTCTGCAAGGCGACTCTCAAGCTCTTCGTTGGCGCGCTCAAGCGCCTCTTTGCTCGTCTGTAATCTTCGCTCATGGCTTCGAATCTTGTCGTACGCGACCTGGAGCTCGACGAAGAGCTTCTCTTGCTCCTCCCCGCGCTTCTTGGCCACGAGAAGATCCCATACAAGCTCCGAACCGCTCGTACCGACCATCTCGATGCCTGCGGGACGTTGCGAGTTGAGCGCCGTGTGGACAGCCGGGTCGTCGGACATGTCGATGATCAGATCGAGTCCCGAGACCTGATAGACCTCGGTGTAGTCACGGGTGGAATAGACACCGAGGTCCTCGGCGAGTCGCGCTGCAGGCGCTGCGGCGTTGGAGCAGCACACGGCGGCGACGTCGATGTTCTCGACCTCGCTGAGCAAACGCAAGATAGAGGCAGCCCGAAGACTCCCTCCCACGATCGCTATCGTCAGTTGCCTTTCGGCTCCCGCCCTATTGGGTGCGGCAGCCAGCTCCACGTCCTCCACTTGACCGACTCTCATTCGCCTTGCGTAAACGTCTCACAGTCTGTGGACGCCGTAAAGATAGCTGCGCACAACCATCTCGCCCGTGTCGAGCCGCAGCTCGAGCGTGCGCGCATGCCTCTCACCTGTATCTTCGGCAATCAGCGGTATGCTCAACAGGTCGAGCTGACGCTTCACCTCGGCCGCGTTGCGCTCGCCGATGTGCGCCATCGTACCTTCCGTGCGAAACATGGTCGCCCCTCCGGCCATCTTCGCGACAAGCCGTCGCCGAGGAGAACCGGCCTCGTGAAGCAGGTGCACCATCTCCGCGACCGCGAACGAAGCGAATCTGCGTTCGGTGCCATTTGTCATCGAGTCCAGAGTCGTGGGTAGCATGACGTGGGCCAAGCCACCCTGCTTGAGCGCTGCGTCCCACAGGCACAGACCCACGCACGAGCCGAGGGCGGGTGTCATCAAGTAGCGCGGGTGCTGCCCGATAGCCAGCTCGCCAACACCGACCTCGATCATCTCGGGATGATTGAGGTTTGGGAACAGTGTGTCGTCGAAGTCCGAGGTCATGATCACGCAACACCGAGTCTGCCGAGGATGACGTCAAGGCTGTCGGGGTCGGGCAGGAAGAAGAGCATCACGTCGACGGTGGTGCGCTCATCGGAAAAGCTGGTTCGCACGAGTAGCGCCATGTCGGCGCGCATCCCGGTCTCAAGCGTCGCCACCTGAAGGATCGCTCCGGCCATATCGAGCACGAACGACGGTGGCGCGGGAAGCAGGTTCATATCGGTCATCCGCGCGATGGCGGCCAAGTACGCCGAACTCAGGATCGTGGAGACATGGGTCAGAAGCATCTCCTCGGCATGTCCAAAGGAGACGGTCGTTCCCACCTCGCGATTGTGCAGAAGATCGATGAGCGCGAGTGCCGACTCACGGGGTGCCATGAGCAGCATGCCGCCGCCGATGTCGCCAAGCAAGCGGCAGTATGCAGCCGCGACGAGGCGCTCGGCCCCACCCACGAGCATTGGCACGGCCGAAAACTCGACGAGCTCAAGCGCCGGATTGGACAGAGAGATCGGCGATCCCGTCATCTGGGACAGCGCGGTCGCCGCATGTCCGGCGCCGATGTTACCGACTTCGCGCAACGCATCCATCTGCAGTTCGGACAGGTTCTCGAGCCTCATCACAGCTCCTCGCGCGTTGGGAATATCGTCCGTGTGTCGAGAATGAAAGCGATGGTTCCATCGCCCAAGACCGTGGCGCCGCCCAAACCCCGGGTCTGGCGGAACATGCGGGACATCGGCTTTACCACGACCTCGGTCCGTCCGTGCAGCTCCCCTACGACAAGCCCCCGTTGCTGACCGACATTGTCCGCGATAAGGACGATGTGCTCGCCGTCCTCAGGCATACGCTTGGGATCTCCGCCCATATCGAACAGCGTGTCGAGGCGGAACAAGGGCAGCACCTTGCCGTCTCGCATGATCATCACCGGTGCGTCGTCGACCGTCTCGAGCCTGACTTCAGTGGGAGACAACGCCTCGTCCACAGAGCTCAGCGGAATTGCGAAGTACCTGCCCTTGGTTGAAACGAGCAGGGACTGAATGATGGCAAGGGTCAAGGGCAGCGTGAGAAGGACCTCTGTTCCCATCCCAGGGATCGAGTAGATGTTCACGGAGCCGCCAAGGTGCTCGATCTTGCCCTTGACCACGTCCATCCCCACTCCTCGGCCGGAGACCTTCGTGGCCTTC
>JAHIQC010000400.1 GCA_018902765.1 Actinomycetota bacterium
AGAAGGAGTCTCGGTACGAAGCCGTCAGAATCTCAGAGGCGGCCTTGCTCGCGCTGTAGGGATCGTGCCCGCCAAGTGGGTCGGCCTCGGTGAACGGCTCCCCCGTTTCCGGGTTGGCATACACCTTGTCTGTCGTCACATTCACGAATGCCATACAAGCATCTGCGGATCGCAGAGCCTCGAGCACATTCGCGGTCCCAATGACGTTCGTCTCAAATGTGTAGTGCGGCTCCGCATAGCTCCTGCGAACCAGGGGTTGAGCGGCCAGGTGGAACACGACTTCGGGCCGAACCTCGGCAACAAGTGCCGCGACGCTCGCAGCATCACGGATGTCGCCGATCCTGCTGTCCATCGACCGCTCTAGGGCCAGATCGGCGAACAGAGACGGTGTCGTGTCCGGATCGAGCGCATAGCCAGTCAGCTCAGCGCCCAAGGAAAGTAGCCAGTTGCAAAGCCATGCGCCCTTGAAACCGGTGTGTCCGGTCAGAAGTACGCGCTTGCCAGAAAACGCTGTCGTGAACTCGGCGCCCACGGTCACCAGACCTTCCAGGGGGCCTCACCGGAATGCCACAGGGACTCCAGATGGTTCTTGTCCCTGAGGGTATCCATGGGCTGCCAGAATCCACGGTGCTTGAACGCGCCGAGTTGTCCGTCATCGGCAAGCGACTCAAGCGGCTCGCGCTCCAGACTCGTGGCGTCGCCTTCGATCCGAGCGAACACCTCGGGGCCCATCACAAAGAAGCCGCCATTGATCCAGTCGCCGTCGCCGATCGGTTTCTCGCGGAAACAGTCGACGCCGTCGTCCGCTCCCAGCTGAAGCGCGCCGAATCGGCCAACCGGCTGCACGGCCGTGAGCGTGGCGATTCGGCCGGAACGCTCATGGAACTCAAGCAGCGCAGGAATGTCGACATCCGCGACGCCGTCTCCGTACGTGAGCATGAATGTCTCGCCGCTGACGTACGGCTCGATACGCTTCACTCGTCCACCGGTCATCGTCTCGGCTCCGGTGTCCACCACCGTCACACGCCACGGCTCATTCGCGTCCTCGTGGACGTCACAGGCATGCGAACGCATGTCAAAGGTGACATCGGCGTTGTGCAACCAATAGTTGTGGAAGTACTCCTTGATCTGATAGCCCTTGTAGCCAGCGCAGATGATGAAGTCGTTGAACCCGTAATGGCTGTAGGTCTTCATGATGTGCCACAGGATCGGCTTGTCTCCGATCTCGGCCATGGGCTTCGGGCGGGTGGCGGTCTCCTCGGAAATACGTGTCCCGAGTCCGCCGGCCAAGATGACGACCTTCATGCCCATCTCCCTATCCTCCGTGAGCGACGTGCCGCTCGTCATAGCCTTCGCGGTTCGCTTCCCACCACTCGACGGTGCGCTTGATGCCCTCGTCGAACTGCATCTGCGCCTCGAAGCCGAAGTACTCCTTGGCGCGTGTCACATCGAGCTTGCGCCTAGGCTGACCGTTGGGCTTGCTCGTGTCCCAGATGATCTCGCCCTCAAAGCCGACATGCTTGCCGATGAGCTCAGCGAGATCCTTCATCGTGATCTCCCAGCCAGCGCCCAAGTTCACGGGCTCAGCGCCGTCGTAGTGCTCTGCGGCCATGACAATGGCTCGCGCGCAGTCCTCGGCGTAGAGGAATTCGCGGGTGGGAGAACCGTCGCCCCACAGGGTCACATCCGTGCCTGCGTCGCGTGCGCTGATCATCTTGCGGATCATCGCCGGGATGACGTGACTGCTCTCAAGGTCGAAGTTGTCACGCGGGCCGTAGAGGTTCACCGGCAAAAGGAAGATGCCGTCGAACCCGTACTGCTGACGGTATGCCTGGCACTGCACGAGCATCATCTTCTTGGCCAGACCGTACGGTGCGTTGGTCTCCTCGGGATAGCCATCCCAGATGTCCTCTTCGCGAAACGGGATGGGCGCGAACTTGGGGTAGGCGCAGATCGTGCCGAGTGCCACAAACTTGCCCACACCCGCCAGGCGCGCCTGCTCGATGAGCTGGATGCCCATCATGGCGTTGTCGTAGAAGTACCTGCCGGGATTGGCCATGTTGGCGCCTATGCCACCGACTACCGCCGCCAGATGAATGATCACATCAGGCTTGGAGTCAGCCAGCATGCGCACGATGGCCTCTTGCTCCACCAGATCGTACTCGGGGTACGTGGGGACGAATACATCCGTCGCGCCAGCCTGCTTCAACTGCTCAAGCAGAAACGAGCCGAGGAACCCCGCTCCGCCCGTGACGCATACGCGCTTGCCATCCCAAAAACTCATGCGTGCTCCCTATCCTCGCCGCTACGATTCATCGCGAACCCAGTCGTCCTCGATACGTACGATATCGTCCTCGCCGAGATACTCCCCGACCTGGACCTCTATGACCTTGAGCGGCACCTTGCCGCAGTTCTCGATGCGATGCACCGCACCGACGGGGATGTAGATGCTCTCGTTGATGTGTACCTCGACGACACGGTCGTCACACGTCACCGATGCGGTGCCCGCCACCACGATCCAGTGCTCGCTTCGGTGGTGGTGTCGCTGAAGGCTCGGCTTGGAGCCGGAGTTGATCTCGAGCAGCTTGATCTGAAAGCCCGGGCCGGTGAGCAGGCTCGTCCATGAGCCCCATGGCCG
This sequence comes from Actinomycetota bacterium, assembly GCA_018902765.1. Taxonomy (GTDB): domain Bacteria; phylum Actinomycetota; class Coriobacteriia; order Anaerosomatales; family JAHIQC01; genus JAHIQC01. The sequence continues at coordinate 2,639 of JAHIQC010000400.1, forward strand.
CAGGCTCACCTTGGGCTTCACAACCTCGTCGACGCCTAGGGCCTTGAGCGCGTCGAACACCTGACGCACGTCTTGGGCGCGATCCCGTGGGAGCACGAGTGTGGCATCGGGCGTATCCACCACGATGGTGTCGGAGAGCCCGAGTGTGGCGACCAGCCGATCGGTCGCGTATACGGTCGTGTTGTGGCTGTCGATGTCCACGCCTCGCCCTACGCGCACGTTGCCCGACTCATCGGCCTGCGAGACGCCGTCCAGAGCCAGCAGCGAGCCTACGTCGCTCCAGTGCAGCGCCGCAGGTATCACGGCGACGCGCTTCGCACGCTCCATGACCGCGACGTCGATCGACACAGGCGTAAGCGCCGAGAAGCGGTCTCTGGCCACCGCAGGATCGAAACCTTCGGACTCGCGTGCCTCGGCCAGCCATCTAGCGGTCTCGGCCACCTTCGCGACCTCACCACCGGCTGCGTCCATCTCGGCCAACACCTGGGCCGCGCGCATGACAAAGATGCCCGCGTTCCAGAAGTACCCCCCGCTGGCGAGGAACTCCTCGGCGCGCTTGGCATCGGGCTTCTCCACGAACTCGGCCACTCGGCAGGGCTTCACAAGGCCCTGCG
>JAHIQC010000401.1 GCA_018902765.1 Actinomycetota bacterium
CCCAACGCGTCCCCGGCCTCGCTCACGACCGCCCGCACGACATCCTCGTCACACAATCCCTGTCCCACCACGAGCGTATCTGCGAGATGAAGCTCGACGCTGTCGGCCTCGCCGACCGCGCCCGCGATGCCGCCTTGCGCGTACCAGGTGTTGGTCTCCTTGATGCGCGCCTTGGTCACGAGCGCCACCGTGCGCCCGCCAGACGCGGTGAGCGCGGCCGTGAGCCCCGCAATACCGCTTCCCACCACCAGCACATCAGCGCTGTGAGACACCAGGTTGTCGGTGTCGAACTCCATGAGGTATCGGCGCTTCAGAGCGTCGGGCAGCCTGTGAGCTTCGCGCCTAGCCAATCGCGATCATCTTCTCCACGCTTGCGAGCGCGGCGAGGCGCACGTCCTCGGTCACGACGATCTCTCCGGACATATCGCGAAGACAATCGCGCACTTTCTCGATCGTGGTCACCTTCATGTTCGGGCAGAACATGCGCGGCTCAAGGTTCAGGAAGCGCTTGCCGGGCGCCGCTTTGGCAAGCCCGTGCAACAGCCCTTCCTCGGTGACGACTATGAACTCCTCGGCCGAGGAAGTGGCCACGTGGCAGAGCATCTGGCTGGTCGACAGAACCGCATCGGCCATGTCTACGACCTCGGGGCGGCACTCTGGATGCGCGATGACCTCGGCGTTGGGGTGGCGAGCCTGCTCCTGGGCGAGTTGCTCTGCGCTGACCTGCTCATGCGTGGGGCAGAAGCCGTCCCAAGGGATGATCTCGACATCAGGCAGCGAGCGCGCCACCCAAGACGCGAGGTTGCGATCCGGGCCGAACAGCACCTTGGGCGCGCCCAACGAGCGCACGACATCGACCGCGTTGGCGCTGGTGACACAGACGTCCGTGAGCGCTTTGACGGCTGCCGTGGAGTTCACGTACGTCACGACAGGCACGCCGGGGTTGGCCTTGCGCCATGCAGCCAGATCGGTCGCGGTCATCATGTCGGCCATCGGGCAACCTGCACGTGGCTCGGGCATGAGGACCGTCTTGAACGGCGAGAGTATCTTGGCCGTCTCGGCCATGAAGTGGACCCCGGCGAACACGATCACACTGGCCGGAGTGCGCGCGGCCTGTCTCGCCAGTCCCAAAGAATCGCCCACGAAATCCGCGACGTCCTGCACCTCACCGCGCTGATAATTGTGGGCGATGATGACCGCGTCGCGCTCTTGCGCCAGTTCCCGGATCTCGTCGGCGATGGTGTGCTGCTCCACGTCGCGTGCCTTTCGCGTGTTGTGACTACTTGACCGGCGGCACCAGGGCCGCGTTGTCTATCAATCTTGTGGTACCCACACGGGCTGCGAGTATCGCACGAACGGGCATATCCACTGTCTGCACCGGCTCAAGGGTGACCGAGTCCACGAGCGCCGCGTAGTCCAATTCGGCCAGCGGACGCTTGGCGACCTCGGCGGCCATCAGGGCCACTATCGCGTCTGCCGAACGCTCGCCCCAGGCCAGCGCAGCAGCTGCGACTTCCAGGGCCTCACACAGTGCCAGTGCCTGGAACCTCTCCTCGGGCGAAAGATACGCGTTGCGGCTCGACATGGCCACGCCGTCGCGCTCGCGAATTATCGGGCACGGGACAATGTTGACGCACAGATCCAAGTCACGAGACATCTGCTCAACGATGCGCAGTTGCTGGAAGTCCTTCTCGCCGAAGAACGCGACATCGGGTCGCACTATGTTCATGAGCTTCGCGACCACCGTGGCCACCCCGTTGAAATGTCCCGGGCGCACCTCGCCCTCCCAGCGCATGGCGAGCGGCCCCGGATCGACCGTTACCTGTGAGTCGCGTCCGTACATGACGTCGGTCGTGGGCGTGAACAGCAAATCCACTCCCTCGGCGGCAAGAAGCTCAAGGTCGTGGACGATATCGCGCGGATAGGCGCCGAAATCCTCGCCCTCGCCAAACTGCGTGGGATTCACGAAGATCGACACGACCGTGTAATCGGCACGCTTGCACGCGGCGCGCACGAGCGACAGATGGCCCTCGTGAAGTGCACCCATCGTCGGGACGAGAGCTATGGTCTTGTGCTCACGACGCGCCTGCGAAAGCGCCTGTCGGCACTCTTCTTTTGACGTGACTCTCTCCATGCTCAGCCTCTCTCGGTGCCAGCGTCGCCGCCGGCGACGTGCGCGATGCCTGATGCGTGCTGCGCTTCGAACTCAGCAAGCTGCTGCGGGTCCATGGCGGTGGACTGCTCCGCCTGAGGAAAGGCCCGGTCACGCACGTCTTGCGCGTAGTGCTCGACCGCAGCGCGAATGGTGTCGCCGATCTCCGCATAACGCTTTGCATGCCGAGGAGTGAAGTCGCCCCCCATTCCGACCAGGTCGTGGAACACCTGGACCTGGCCGTCACATCCGCCACCCGCGCCGATGCCGATGGTGGGGATTCCTATCTCCTTGCTCACGACAGCCGCGAGTTCCGTCGGTATGCACTCAAGTACGATCGCGAACGCGCCGGCCGCTTCGAGCGCCCGGCAGTCCTCGATAAGCTCGAGGGCCGCCGAGGTCTGTTTGGCTTGCACCCGATAGCCGCCGAACTGGTGCACTGACTGCGGAGTCAGCCCAACGTGGCCCATGACCGGGATTCCGGCTTCTACGATCTTGGCAACGGTTGCAGCGACGCGCACCCCACCTTCGAGCTTCACGGCCCCGGCTCCGCCCTGAGCGATCAGGACCCCGGCATTGCGCAGGGCTTCCTCGGCGGATATCTGGAACGTCATGAACGGCATATCGGTCACGACGAGCGCGTGCTTGGTTCCGCGCACGACTGCGCGGGTGTGGTGGAGCATGTCCGCGAGCGTGACGGGCAGCGTCGAATCGTATCCGAGCGTGACCATTCCGAGCGAGTCCCCCACCAAGATCACGTCCACGCCCGCCTCGTCGACGAGTCTGGCAGTGGGGGCGTCGTAGGCGGTGATCATCACGATGGGTCGATGCGCGGCTTTGGCGCTTTGCAGGGTGGTGATCGTGACGGATCGCGAGGGGTCCGTCGGTGCTGGTGCGCTCATGGGCGCGAC
>JAHIQC010000402.1 GCA_018902765.1 Actinomycetota bacterium
AAAGTGGCTCTCAGGCAGTACAACGAGATCAATTCCGGCATCTGATTCACGCCGTTGTCCAGGGGGAGTGCTTGTGCGCGTCGTCTTCATGGGTTCACCCGAGTTCGCCGTGCCTGCGCTGCAGGCGCTTAACGCCGCCCACGAGGTCGTTGCTGTGTACACACAGCCCGACAAGGTTCGCAGGCGAGGTCGTGAGTTGGTTCCCACCGCAGTGAAGCAGGCTGCGCTTGAGTTGGGTGTTGAGGTCTTCGAACCTCGAACACTGCGTGATGCCGATGAGATCACGCGTCTGAGTGCGATGGCCCCGGATGTCATCTGCGTTGCCGCCTACGGCATGATCCTGCCGCCAGACGTGCTCGCGATTCCGGCCCACGGATGCGTTAACGTGCACGCATCACTGCTTCCGCGACACAGGGGCGCGGCCCCTATTCATCGTGCGATCCTTGAAGGCGACCACGTCGTCGGTGTGTCGATCATGCGGATGGAAGAAGGCTTGGACACAGGTCCATTCGCACTGACCACACAAACCCGTGTGGGGGATTCGGACGTGACTTCGCTCACCGAAACGCTGGCAACGCTGGGGGCCGAGGCGCTGATGGAGACGCTCGATGCGATAGAGAACGGGACCGTCACGTGGATTGCTCAAGACGACTCGATCGCGACCTACGCGTCCAAGATCAGCGACTCTGACCTCGCTTTGTACCCTGACCTTTGTCTGGTCGACGCCATCCGACGCGTCCGAGCTTCCAGCCCAAGTGCTCGCAGCAAGCTCGCCGTGGCAGGCCGCACCATCGATGTGGTCCGTGCGTCCGCATCCACTGAGTCCATCGCTCCGGGAACCCTTCGATTGGGATCTGAGTGTTTGCTCGTTGGTTTTGCTGATGGGGCCATGTGCGCCCAAGAGGTACGACCTGAGGGCAAGCAAGTAATGTCCGGGCGCTCGTTTGCGCTCGGTGCCCGAATCGCCGATTCGGTCTGTTGGGAGCGCGCATGAGCATCACACCCGCCCGCGCGCTAGCCCTTGACGTACTCACGCGAGTCACTGCCGACGGGGCATGGGTTCCGCAGGTGCTCGACGCCGCGCTTCGAGCAAAGCCGCTCGATGAGCGCGAGTCCGCGTTCGCCACCCGCTTGTCGTATGGGACCGTGGAGATGCTCGCGACGATCGACGAGGTCGTGCTCGATCTGGCTGAGCGTCCCGGGCGCATCCGGCCCAGAGTCATGAACGCTCTGCGTATCGCCGCCTACGAACTGCTTTGGCTTCACACCCCGGCAGCAGTGGCGGTGGACCAAGGCGTGCAAATGGTGAGGGCGCGCGATCAACACGCAGCTGGCTTTGCCAACGCGCTTCTGCGCCGTTTGGCCGAGCGTGCCGATGAGTTCCCGTGGGGCGATCCGGACACCGACCGATTCGCTCTGGCCCGCCTGACCGGTTTCCCCCGTGCGATCACCGAATATCTCGCCGAGGAGCTGGGCGAAGATGCCGCCTCGTCATTCATGCGAGCCTGTGCCGATCCGGCACCGCTGTATGTGGCTACGAACCTGTTCAAGACGACTGATGATGAGCTTCTCGGGGCACTTGAGGCCGCTGGGGCGCAACCCGAGCTCTATGAACCTGCCGGGTGCATTCGCTGCGACTCGCCACGCCAGGCGCTGTCATCTCAGTCCGTGCTTTCCGGAAGCGCGTTGGTTTGTGATTCCAGTGCCCAGTTGGTGGCCACGCTCCCAGCTGCTCTTGGGGGCGGGCACGTTGTCGACATCGGCGCGGGCCGAGGGAGCAAGACAGCCCTCATCGTAGGAGCCGGCAAGCGGAGCGGTTGCGAGACACGCGTGACCGCGGTGGATCTGTACGACTGGAAGATCGACACGCTCACCACACGAATGGAAGCGCTTCAGATTCCAGGCGTGAAGGCAGCTGCGGTGGACGCCGCCGATGCCGATGCGCTACTCGCTGCAGTCGCAGATCCAGCGGACGTGGTTTTGGTTGATGCTCCCTGTAGTGGGACCGGCACTCTGAGACGCCATCCGGAGAAGCGCTGGAGCCTACTTGCCGAGGATATTGTCGGACTCACGCAGCTACAGTCGAGCCTGCTTGAAGCCTCTTCGCGCCTTGTTCGGCCAGGGGGTTTCGTGGTGTACTCCACGTGCAGCGTGCTACCTGCAGAGAACATGGGTGTGGTTCGTGCTTTCCTCGGCGGACCTCAGGGTGCGCAGTTCGGGATTGTGGCTGTGGGAGAATATCTTCCGCCAAGTCTGCGGCGGTTCGTGACTGCTGAGGGGTGTTTTCAGTCAATGCCTGAGCCGGGTGGTCCGGACGGGCATTTTGCGGTATTGCTCAGGCGCCACTAGGCGCAGGGACGAGGAGAGATGCATGCGCACAACTAGAATCGTTGAGATGCTCGAGGTCACCGAGGCTGCAGCTTTGGCAGCCGCACGTTGGATGGGGAAGGGCGACAAGGACGCTGCAGACGCGGCGGCCGTCGAAGCGATGCGCACCTCTTTCGACGAACTGGATATCTCAGGCGAAATCGTCATCGGCGAGGGTGAGCGGGACGAGGCTCCCATGCTCTACATCGGCGAGAAGGTCGGTGCTGGCGGCGAGGAGATCGACATCGCTGTAGACCCCCTTGAGGGCACGAACCTGACTGCCTACGGTCAGCCCAACTCGCTAGCGGTCCTTGCCTTCGCCCCCAAAGGCACCTTGCTCAACGCTCCTGACACGTACATGTGGAAGATCGCTACGGGCCCGGCTGCTGCGGACGCGGTGCATATCGATGCGAGCCCCACTGAAAACGTGATCAACGTCGCCAAGGCGCTCAAGCGTCCGGTCGAGGACATCGTGGTGTGCATCTTGGAGCGCGAGCGTCATAACGATCTGATCGCCGAGGTCCGCCGCGCCGGCGCCCGAATCCGACTCATCAGCGACGGTGACGTCTTCGGCGCTGTAGCAACCGCCATCGAAGGCACAGGCATCCATCTGTACATGGGTGCGGGCGGCTCGCCCGAAGGCGTTCTCGCTGCAGCAGCGATGCGCTGCATCGGCGGATGCTTCATGGGTCGCTTCGAGTTCCGTAGCCCCGAAGAGCGTGAGCGTGCAATCAGCATGTCCAAGTGTGACATCGACGGTGTGCTCACCATGGATTGTCTGGTCGGAACCGACGAGGCGGCATTCATCGCCACGGGAGTGACGGATGGCGAGATGCTGCGCGGAGTCAAGTACTTCGGAACCGGCTCACGAACCCACTCGATTGCCATGGATAACAAGACCGGCACGGTCCGTTTCATCGAAACGGTTTACCGTACCGGCACTGAGAAGTTCTGGGTGAGGATGGACTAGCGCCCT
>JAHIQC010000403.1 GCA_018902765.1 Actinomycetota bacterium
ACGGTCGTCATGGGGTCACCCCGCTGCCCAGAACAATCGCCAACGCGTGTACGGCTCCAGAGCTCATCTCAAGAACGATGCGGGGCCATATGCCCAAGGTGAGAATCGATGCTGATAGCAGTAGAACGGGCGCCCACTCGCGGGCACTCAGGTCCTTGATGCGAGCGAACTCCTCGGCAATGGGGCCATGCGCTACGGCGCGAACCGCACGAAGGTTGTAGGCTGCTGCGAGCACGAGGCCGATCGTCGCCGGTGCGATCCACCACTGCCACTTCTGCCAAGCCTCCACGATTGCGAGGAACTCGCCCGGGAAGCCGGATAGTCCCGGCAGACCGAGGCTGGCCAGAGCCGCGAATGTGAACGCGGTCGACCAGCCGGGGATGACGTCGCCAAGCCCGCCGAAGCGCGCGAGCTCGCGGGTGTGCGTGCGTTCGTAGAGCTGGCCCACCAGCAGGAACAGTAGGCCGGCGACGACTCCATGGCTCACCATGACGAGCAGCGCCGCGCCGAGGGCGGCCGGCGTACCGACAGACAGCGCGACAAGCACGAAGCCCATGTGCGCGACGGAACTATAGGCAACGAGCCGCTTGAGGTCGGTTTGAACGAGCGCCATGGCCGCGCCATAGACGATGCCGATGACTCCCAAAGCGAGCAGGATGGCTCGCGAGGCGGGCATCGACCACTCGATGGGGCATGTGGGCATCGCGACGCGCATCAGGCCATAGCCGCCCATCTTGAGCAACACGCCCGCGAGCAGAATCGAGCCGGCCGTAGGCGCCTCGACGTGTGCGTCGGGCAACCAGGTGTGCAGCGGGACCACGGGGATCTTGACGAACATGCCGATGAGCAGCAGCGGGAACACGATGCGGCTCGGCACCCCGGAGGCCGCGGCGCTCAGGTCGGTCATCGTGTAGGCACCGGTGGCCATGGTTGCGATGAGCAGGCCGACCAGCATGAACACACTGCCGGCGAAGGTGTAGACGAAGAACTTCATCGCCGCATGCTTGCGGTTCTCGTGTCCCCAGATCCCGATGAGGAAGAACATCGGAATCAGTACCGCCTCCCAAAACACGTAGAACAGAAAGACATTCTCGGCGAGGAACACTCCCATGACTGACGCCACAAGAAAGAGCAGCAGCGCATGATGGGCGCCCGGCCGATCCGTCACGTCCCATGAGGCAAGGACGGCGACGACCGCCAAGAAGGCGGTAAGGCCCACGAGTGGCGCGGAAAGCCCGTCAAGCGTGAGCGACCACACTGAGTGTCCGCCGGATGCGCCGGTGATGATGTCGCCGCTGAACGCGCCAGACGTCGCCAGCGTTGCGAGAACGCCGCAGGTCAGAAGCGCAGTCAAGAGCGCGATCACCCGAGCCCTCTTCCCGGCAAACGCGGTCATAAGCGCTCCGGCGGCCGGAATGATGACGAGCATGTCTACCTGGAGATGCATGCTATCTCCCTGCCGCGAACCAGTTGAGGACCGATAGCCAGCGGGTCAGCTGTGGCCCGATGAGAGTGAGTACGAAAAGGATGACCATGCCTGAGCCCAGAAGCGCCGTGTACCACTGCGCATCGCCGTACTGAACACGTCGAAGGCCCGACCCCGACTTGCGAGCAAGCCAGGCGACACCCTCGGCAGCACCGTCGATGACGATGCGGTCGACGTACCGGTAGAGCGCCGTGGCAGAGGCGACGACCGGCACGATGATCCCGCGCGAAACAAGGGCATCGAAACCGTACGCACCGCGCAGCACCGGCCACAGCGCGCCCATCCGGCCCTCCATCGCGACCTCTGCGGCGGCTCCGTCGCGATACACGAGCCAGCCCGCAGCGATACCCGATACGGCCACGAGCACCGAGATCGAAGCGATCACGGGATCCAGAGACTCCCCGTGCTCTCCCAAGAGGCGCGCGATCGGTCCGGCCGCGAAGCCCATAAGAGCCGCGGGCACCGCGAGTGCGATAAGCGGAGCGCGCATGCTCCATCCACCCTCATGGGCGTGATGGTGACCCCGATACGTTCCAAAGAACGTGAGTCGTGTCGCACGCGTGATGTAGAAAGCGGTGAGCAAGCTTGCCAGCAGCAGCGCGACAGCCGCGACCGGCTGCGCCTCCCAAACGGCGCGCACAACCTCGTCTTTCGAGAAGAATCCGGCCAAAGGAGGCACGCCGGCCAGTGCCGCCGCACCTATGAACCACGTGACGGCGGTGTAGGGCATGGACTTGGACAGCCCGCCCATCTCCCGCATGTCCTGCGTGCCGGTACCGTGAATCACACTTCCCGAACCCAAGAACAGCAGCGCCTTGAAAGCGGCGTGCGTCACGAGATGGAACAGTGCCACGACCCAGGCACCCGCACCAAGCGCGGCGAACATGAATCCGAGCTGACTTATGGTCGAGTATGCGAGGACCTTCTTGATGTCCGTCTGCGCTACGGCGATCGTGGCTGCCGCAAGCGCGGTGAAGGCACCGATCGCAAGAATCACCATGCGCGCGGCAGGAGCCGCTTCGAACAGAGGCCACGTCCTGGCGATGAGAAACACACCGGCTGCAACCATCGTCGCTGCGTGTATGAGTGCCGAGACGGGAGTCGGGCCCTCCATGGCGTCAGGTAGCCAGATGTGAAGCGGGAACTGCGCGGACTTGCCTGCCGCGCCCACGAACAACAGAAGCGCGGCCGTGGTGAGTGCTGCGGTATCCATGCCGTGCACTCCCGCACCAAGAAGCTCGCGGTAACCGAGCGTATGCGTCGCGTTCCACAGAAGTGCAATGCCAAGCAGCAGACCCACGTCGCCGACTCGCGTGGTCAGAAACGCCTTGATCGCAGCGGCCGCCGCAGACGGCTTGTGATACCAGAACCCGATGAGCAGATAGCTGCATGCGCCCACGAGTTCCCAGCCCATGAAGAGCCCAAGCAGGCCATCCGCGATAACGAGCAGGCTCATCGAGCCGGTGAACAGCGACAGCAGCGCGTAGTAGCGATTGAAGCCCTCATCCTCGGACATGTATCCGATCGAGAAGATCATGACCATGGAGGCTACGAAACCGACCACCACGAGCATGAGAGCGGTCATCCCGTCGACCGCGAACCCGACGTTCATTCCCGGCGCACCCGCAAAGGAGAGCCATCTTGCCGAGGACTCCACGAGCCACGTTCCGGCAACCGCGCCCGAATCGAACCAAGCGAGCACGCCCGCTATGCCAACACCGAGCACGACCAGCGGGGACAACAGCGACGGTATCGACGCCAAACGACCGAGGCGTCTGCCGAACAGAGCGACCAACGCGGCCACAGCGAACGGAACTGCACAGGTGATCCAAGCAAGGCGCACGAGTGTATCGGCCATGATCAGCCCTTCACCTCCATGAGCCCGTCGACCTGGGTGGTGTGCAGGATGCGCGCGACACTCACGAGCACCGCAAGGCCCACAGCGGCCTCAGCCGCGGCAACGACGATGATCAACACGCCGATGGCCCCAAGCGCACCGGGATCGGGGCGCACGCCGCTGGCTGCCGTCATGCTGCTCGACAGCCCGACCAGAAGCACCGTGCCCGATCCAAGCATGACCTCCACGCTCGCCAGCACGCCGATGATGTCGCGGCGGGACATGACACCGTACAAACCCAGCGCAAACAGTGCGCACGCAAGAATCACGAAGTTCATTCGCCCTCACCGCCCATGATCACAATCGCGGCGACCAGCGCGGCCAGGAGAAGCAGTCCGGCAGCCTCGAGATGCGGCAAATACGCGCCGAGGAACTGCGCTGAAACCTGCGTTGTGGATGTGGGCACGGGCCCTTCAGTCATGCTGGGCCACGCGCTTCGCAGCGACACCACCATGATCCCGAACACCGACAGAGCGACCGCAGCGATATCGACGTCGTGACGCGACGTGAGTGCGGGATCGGCACCCTCGGCGCGATGCACGAGCATGATGGCGAACAGCACGAGCACGAGAACGCCGCCCACGTACACGAACACCTGAGCCACAGCCAAGAACGTCTGGCCAAAGAACAGGAACCAACCCGCGACCGAGAGCAGGAATGCCCCAAGGCCGAGCACCATCCGGGTGACATCGCGCCCGAACACGACCGTTGCCGCACCCGCGACTGACAGAGCCGCGAGAATCCAGAACGCCAGCTGTCCGCTCATCGTCATCAGCGCACCGGCCCTTCGCCGATGAGGTGAACCCCGTCGCGTCCCGTGGCTCGCGTAGGCTCAGGGGATCTGAGCATTTCGTCGGCATCAAAGACCATGAGGTCTCGGTGGTAGAACGACAGCTCATATTGTTTGGTGTGGCACAGAGCGTCGGTGGGGCACTGTTCCGCGCAAAGCCCGCAGAAACAGCACTTGGAGAGGTCCAGTTCGTAGTGCGCGAGCCGTCTTTGCCCAGGATCGTCGGTCCTCTCGACCTGAATGGCGTAGTCCGGGCACGTACGTGCGCAGAACGTACAGCCCACGCAAACCTCCGATTGGCAACGCAGGCAACGAGCCGCCTCCTGGACACCCTCAAGGTGGGTCATACCGAGTTCCACCTGCCGAAAGTCCCGGGCCCGCTCCTCGCCACGTGACATGGGCATCTGAATGCGTGTGCGGGACTCCTCGACGCCTTCCAGTGTGGCTTGCTGATAACGGGCATACACGGGGACCGGTCGGGCGACCCTCTCGGCAGACACGCTGTCGCCCTGCAGGTAGCGATGGATCGAGATACCCGCTTCATGGCCAGTAGCGATCGAGCCGATGGCCGATCCGGGACCGGTCACGACCTCGCCGCAAGCGAATACGCCTGGCTGATCTGTGGTGAACAAGGTGCCGTCGACCGGCAGAAGCCCTCGTTCGGTCAAGACGATGTCTGAACCGGCCACCAGCCCCGAGAGTATGGAGTACTGGCCGATGGCGAAGACCACGATATCGACGTCGATCTGCGTGTAGTTCTCGCCGTACTGAGGCGAGAAGCGACCGCTTTCGTCGAACACGGCAAGGCACTCGCGCATCTTCATCCCAACGACCTTGCCGTCCTTCTCAAGAACCTCTTCGGGCCCCAAGGAACACATGCCGATGACGCCCTCATCGAGCGCCTCTTCCATTTCCCAGGGATGACAGGGCATCTCTTCGTCGCCCTCAAGGCATGCTAGGCGGACCTCCGTGGCTCCGGTCCTCACAGCACAGCGCGCCACGTCCACCGCGACATTGCCGCCGCCGATTACGAGCACCTTCTTGCCTTTGACGCCGGTCTCGCCTTTCCAATTGGCGGCCTTGAGGAACTCGAGAGCACCTCTGACCCCATCGGCCGTATGGCCGGGAACCGGCAGAATGCGACTCTCCTGCAACCCCACGGCGATGAGAACGGCATCGTGCTCGCCCACCAGATGCTCAATGGGCACATCTGCGCCGATCTCAATGCCGCATCGAAGATCGAGTCCGAGTGCGACCAGGTCATCGATCTCACCGTGAAGCACCTCGCGAGGCAGCCGGTAGCTCGGAACGCCCGAGTACAGCGCGCCGCCGGGCTTGCTCTCCTTTTCGAACATGGTCACAGAGTAGCCCAGGCTCATCAGGTCGAATGCAGCAGCAAGCCCGCTCGGACCCGAGCCTATGATCGCCACGTTCTTGTCCTGAGTGACCGGGAACGGCTCGAGAACGGGCTTGGCCGTCTGATAGGCCTCATAGGCGATCCTGTGCAAGGGCCTGATGGCGACTGGCTCGTCGTAGTAGTTGCGTCGACACGCGGTCTCGCACGGATGGTGGCAGATGCGCCCGAGCACGCCGGGCATGATGTTGCGCTGGCGCACCAGTTCATACGCAGCGACATGCTGGTTCTCGGCGATGAGGTAGTTCTGTCCACGAGCGTCCACATTGGCCGGGCAGTTCCCCACGCACGGAGCCAAACGCTCCTTGGCATAGAGGCCCTCGATAAGCGCGTTGTAATCCGAAGGTGCCTCGGATAGAAGCGGGATCTCATCGCGTCCAAGAACTCCGCGCAACACGAGCGCGCCACGCCAGCGGGGAGTCATCTCGAGCTTGACTGCCGGGTACTGCAGCGTCTGGGGTGCCGGCACCGCACGACTCGCTGTGATGCCGATGCCCGTGAACAGCGACTTCCACTTCGCGACGAAGCCGGCCACGCCGTCAGGGAACTCATCGGATACGTTCACCGAGATCGGGACCATGGCTCTCTTGACCGGGATCTCAGGCGTGCCGGTCATCTTCTCGGCGGGATCTACAGCCATGCGATCACCACCCCAACGACCAGGACCTGCACAAGGGCCATCGGCGTGAGGACTTTCCACGCGGTGTTCATGAGCTGATCGGACCGCATGCGGGGAAACGTCCACTTGACCCAGACCATCGCGGTGATTATGAGCAGCGTCTCGAATACGAACAGCAGCACGCCGAAGACTCCGGGCAGAACCGTCCATCCGCCGAGGAAGAACGCAGCTCCAAACAGGGAGGCGGCGACCACTCCCCCGTACTCAGACATCATGAAGATGGCCCAACGGATGCCGGAGTAGTCCGCGAAAT
>JAHIQC010000404.1 GCA_018902765.1 Actinomycetota bacterium
ACCGGCCGCGACGGCATCGGCGGCGCGAGCGTGCTTGCGAGCCAGGAGTTCGACGAGCGTGCCGAGGACAAGCGCCCGAGCGTTCAGGTGGGCGATCCGTTCGAGGAGAAGCTGCTCATCGAGGCGTGCCTCGAGTTGCTCGACCAGGGCCTACTCGTGGCGCTGGGCGACCTGGGTGCCGCCGGACTCACCTCCTCGGCAAGTGAGATGGCGAGCCGTGGCGGTGTCGGGCTCGACATCGAGGTCACGAAGGTGCCCCAGCGCGAGGACGCGATGCAGGCGTTCGAGATCATGGTCTCCGAGTCCCAGGAGCGCATGCTGGCGATTCTGGAGCCCGAGAAGCTTGATGCCGCGCAGGCCGTGTGCACGAAGTGGGGGCTGCTCTCGACCGTGATCGGAGAGGTCACCGGCACCGGGCGGTTCGTGGTGCGGCAAGACGGCGTGATCGTGGCCGATATGCCCGCCGCCACACTCGCCGACGACGCGCCGATCTACGACCCGGCCATGGAGCGCCCGGCCTACCTCGATGCCGTGCAGGCCTTTGACCCGATGACGCTCGACCACCCGGCCGACGCTGTGGGTCTGTCCGCGATGCTGCTGCGTGTGCTCGCGAGCCCCAACGTCTGCTCGCGCCAGTGGATCTGGCAGCAGTACGACCACCAGGTCATGTGCAACACCGTGGTGCTGCCCGGCTCCGACGCAGCTGTCATCCGCATAGGCGATACCGGCCGAGGAGAGATGACGAACCGCGCGATTGCGGTCTCGAGCGACTGCAACGGCCGCTACTGCTATCTGGACCCCTACGTGGGCGCGCAGATCGCGCTCGCCGAGGCGGCGCGTAACGTCGCGTGCTCCGGCGGAGAGCCGGCGGCCATCACTGACTGTCTGAACTTTGGGAATCCCGAGAAGCCCGAAGTGTTCTGGACCTTCCACGAGGCCATCCGCGGGCTGTCCGACGCGTGCAAGGCGTGGGGGATACCGGTCATCTCCGGGAACGTGAGCTTCTACAATGAGTCATTCGGCTCGCCGATCTACCCGACGCCGACGGTCGGCCTTGTGGGGCTGCTCGAGGACGTCTCGCAGCACTGCACCGCTGGCTTCAAGTCCGAAGGCGACGTCGTCGTGCTCATGGGCGAGACCGAGTGCGAGCTGGGTGGCTCCGAGTACCTCAAGATCGCGCACGGACTGGTCTCCGGGCCGCCGCCGGCGCTCGATCTCGAACTGGAGCACGACGTGCAGGTTGCGGTCATCGAGGGTATTCGCGCCGGACTCGTGCGCAGCGCGCACGACTGTTCCGAGGGCGGCATCGCGATCACGCTCGCCGAGAGCTGCTTGGCCGGCGGCATCGGCTGCGAGGTGCATCTGGAAGACGAGCTCGCGCCTGTGGCGACGCTGTTCTCCGAGACGCAGAGCCGCATCGTGGTCACCGTGGCTGACGCGGACATCGAGGCGTTCCTCGGCGTGCTCGATACGCACGAGGTGATGTACAGCGTGCTCGGTACCGTGGGTGGGGAGCGGCTGGAGATTGCCGGACCCGACGGCGTGCTCGCAAGCGCATCGCTGGACGAGCTCACCGAGGCGCACGTGCCCACGCTCGAGCGTCTGGTGCACGGGCAGGCGTAGGTAAGGAGCCGGAGTCCGACCGCTGACCTACGAATTGTGACCGCTGGCCTGATAATTGCGGGCTCCCGATGCCACACTCGTTACCTGCTCCTGTGATGAGGGTATGACCCTCACGACATTGGACGAGAAGGCGGGCAGCCAGTGATTGAGCGCTTGAACGAAAGCTATTCATGCAAGGGCGATGTCGCCCGCATCGATGTCTTTCGGTTGCTCTTGGTGCTGCTCTTGGCATGCAGCATCCTAGCCTGTCTTCCGGCATTTCACACATCTGCGGGTATCAACGCGATTGATGCATTTGATCAAGGCATTTCTTCTCCCGCGCAAAAGAGCATTCTGGGCGCTATGGTGGCTCACAGTGCCCCTCCGGTACTTCTCCTCCGCGGCCTGAATCCGGGCCCGATTTCACGAATGCGCACGTGAGTTTCGCGCACGACTCGTTGTTGCGTTCAAATCAACTGGGCATGGATCGGTATCGTTAGTGGTTCCTGCGGATAAGGGGTGGCAAGGTGAGATTCAGACGAGTTTCGAAGTTCCTGGCACTTGTGGTCACGGCGGCGATGGTCATCGGTCCGGTGGCTGTGGCGCCGGCGAGCGCGGCATCCGTTGGCGTTGTCAGCAAAGCCGCAAAGGCAAGGATCGACAACACGCGCCAGGTACAGGCCAAGCGCATCACCCAAGACGAGCGCGAGGTCGCAGCAGCTCGATTGAGACTGCTTGGCGGCGGAACTATGACGGGAGCATCGGCAGGCGGACTCGTTTCAGCGGCTGCAACGCCTCCGGGCCCCGGAGGCGTTCCGGACTACTTCGGTTCCACGCCTAACTGGGCTTACAGCCCGCAGCTGCGCAAGTTTGTTGACGGTCTGCCGGGCGTAGGCCCCGAGAACGCGAACAACCTTGGGCAGTACCTCGCGGTCGCGCATCCGGACACGGTCACGTATCCGGGTACCGACTATTACGAGATCGAGCTGCGCCAGTACACAGAGCAGATGCACTCCGACCTGCCGCCCACGCTTCTTCGCGGCTACGTCCAGGTCAACAAAGGAACCGACGCCCTGGGCCTGAACACCGTGGAGCCTGAGCCGATCCATTACCTCGGGCCGTCCGTGTTCGCATCCAAGGGACGTCCGGTCCGCGTGAAGTTCACCAACAAACTACCTGTCGGTGAAGGCGGAGACCTCTTCATCCCGGTAGACAAGACCTACATGGGCGCCGGCGCGGGCCCCGACGGCGGCGACTACACTCAGAACCGCGCATCGGTTCACCTGCATGGTGGCAAGACCGTGTGGATCAGCGATGGTACGCCGCACCAGTGGATCACTCCCGCCGGTGAGAGCTCGAACACAACCTATCCCGTCGGCGTCAGCGTCCAAAACGTTCCGGACATGCCCGATCCCGGCGACGGCTCCATGACCTTCTTCTACAGCAACGATCAAAGCGCGCGCATGCTGTGGTATCACGACCACGCATACGGCATCACGCGTCTGAACGTGCTTGCGGGCATGGCGTCCGGATACTTCGTCACCGACGATACTGAGCAGGGGCTCATCGACGACGGAGTCCTTCCGGCAGATCAGATTCCGCTCATCGTCCAAGACAAGACCTACGTGGACGCATCCACTATCTCTACCGACGATCCGACCTGGAACTGGGGATCGACTCCCGGCACGCCACACACTGGTGACCTGTGGTTCCCGCACGTCTACGTGCCGGCACAGAATCCCGCGATGATCGATGGCGTGAACCCCACCGGTCGTTGGCACTATGGCCCTTGGTTCTGGCCGCCCACCGTGGGGATCTCGCACCCGCCGGTGGCCAACCCTTACTACGATCCCATCAATGCGCCGTGGGAGAACCCCACGATGCCCGGGACGCCTGATGTCTCGAGCGGCATGGAGGCGTTCGCCGATACTCCGCTCGTGAACGGTACGGCCTACCCGACCCTCGAGGTCGATCCCAAGTCCTATCGATTCAGGATTCTGAACGCGGCCAACGACCGCTTCTTCAACCTGCAGACCTATGTCGCCGATCCGGCAGCAACTTCATGTGATGGTCGCCGGTTCACCGAAGTGCGCATGGTTGATGCCGCGCCGACTGCCAACTTCCCGGCCGACTGGCCCGTTGACGGGCGCGAAGGCGGCGTGCCTGATCCCGCTCTCATGGGTCCGGACTGGATTCAGGTGGGGACTGAAGGCGGATTCTTGCCACAGCCCGTGGTTGTGCCCAATCAGCCGATGACATGGGTCACGGACGTGACTCTGTTCAACGCAGGCAACGTCGACAAGGGCTCGTTGATCCTTGGCCCGGCGGAGCGAGCTGACGTCATACTCGACTTCTCCAAGTACGCCGGTCGCACCCTGATCATGTACAACGACGCGCCGGCCGCGTTCCCCGCCGGTGACCCCCGCTACGACTATTTCACCGGCAATCCGGATATGACCGACACCGGTGGTCATGCGTCGACCAAGATCGGCTTTGGCCCCAACACGCGGACCATCATGCAGATCAAGGTCGCGAAGAAGACCGCGGCGCCGGCATTCGATCTGGCCAAACTCGAGGCAGAGTTCGTCTCGACACCCACTCACACCGGTGTGTTCGAAAGGTCACAGAACAAGATCATCGTGCCGGTGGATCGTTACGACTCGACCTACAACAAGTCGTTCACCAAGGACGCCTATGTCCGCATCGGTGACACACGGTTCACGTTCAAGAACCTTGACAGCGTCACGACGACCTCCCCGCTGCAGCCCAAGGCGATTCAAGATGAGCAGGGCGAGACCTTCGACGATTACGGTCGTATGAGCGGCAAGCTCGGACTCGAGCGACCGACCAACGTCCCCGGGGCACCGAACTTCAATCTTTACGGCTTCCAGGATCCCGCCACCGAGGTCGAGCAGTCAGTTGAGAGCTCGATGGTGGCACTGACTCCGGTCATGGGTGATGGCAGCCAGATATGGAAGATCACGCACAACGGTGTTGACACGCATCCGATGCACTTCCACTTGTATGACGTACAACTCATCAACCGCGTCGGCTGGGATGGATTCCTGCGCTATCCGCTGGACAACGAACTCGGCTGGAAGGACACCGTGCGCGTCAGTCCGCTTGAAGACACGATCGTCGCACTGCGACCAGTCGTCCCGGAAGCCCCCTTCAACGTGCCCGATAGCTGGCGGCCGTTGGATCCCACGATCAAAGAGGGCGAATCGATGGGCTTCTCGACCGTCGATCCGGCCACGGGCTTGCCTTACGTGACCCCGATCGTCAACGAGATGACGCAGTTCTTCTGGGAGTACGTGTGGCATTGCCACATCCTGAGCCACGAAGAGATGGACATGATGCGTCCGGTGACGGTCGAAGTCACGAGCACGCTTCCTGCCGCCATAACTGTTGATGCCACCCTCACAGCTCCTGGCGCCGGCGGAGTGACCTGGGTCGATCCGACCCCTGGCACGAGCCCATCGACATGGGGCGACCTGAGCAACGAGATCGGCTTCCGTATCTATCGAGCGTCTGTCGATGCATCCGGCAATCCCGGAGCCTTCGGTATCCTTGGTTCCGCGCTTGCGAATCAGACGAGCTTCTCGGACACCTCGATCATGCAAGGTGAAAGCTATCAGTACCAGGTCGTCGCATACAACAACGCTGGTGAGACCACGTCTTCGCCGGTGGCGATCGGGCCCGTCAGTGACAACACCTCGCCGATGACCACCTCGAACATCGACCCGCTGTGGCACCAAAGTCCCTTTATGGTCTCGCTGGCTGCGACCGACACTTTGTCCGGTGTGGTCTCGACGAGCTATATCGTGGACGGTGGCTCGACACAGCCATATTCCGCGCCGTTCAGCGTCAGCGGTCAGGGTTCTCACACGGTTGAGTACCTGTCCCAGGACGCTTCGGGCAACGTCGAGACGACCAAGAGCATGATGCTCAAGATCGACAACACAGCCCCTGCTACCACCGATGACCATGCCGCCTCCTACGTGGCCGATGCCATGGTCAAGTTGACGGCATCAGACGCCCACTCGGGCGTCAAAGTGACGAACTACTCGCTCGACGGTGGAGCCACACGCGTCGGCACCTCGGTCAAGGCCTCGACCTTGGGCGATCACACGCTCAGGTACTGGTCGACCGATGCCGCTGGCAATGTTGAGATGACACACCAGGTCACTTTCAGGGTGGTTGCACCCCCGACGGCATTCAAGTCGCTGGCGGGCGCAGAACGCATTGCAACGGCGATCGAAGTCTCACGCTCCACGTTCGACACCGGCACTGCGGAAGCGGTCATTATCGCGAGCAGCGATGCATGGCCCGATGCGCTCGTCGGCAGCTCGCTCGCGGGCGCACACTACTCGCCGATCCTGCTCACGCGACCCGGCACACTCTCCTCCGGTGTACTTCAGGAGATCAGCCGTCTCGGTGCCAAGGAGGCACTCATTTTGGGCGGAAAGGCCGCCGTCAGCCTCGAGGTGGAGAACTCGCTTCGCATAGCTCTCGGCAGTCCTAACGTGACCCGACTAGGCGGGGCGGATCGTTACGAGACCGCGCGCTTGGTCGCCGCAGAGACCATCGCGGCTCTCGGATGCCGCTACGACGGCACCGCGATCATCGCGACAGGCTATAACTTCCCGGATGCTTTGGGCGGCGCTCCTTTGGCCGCAGCCAAGGGCTGGCCGATCTATCTGACCAAGCCGACTGGCCTTGGGTCTGCAAACATCGCCGCCATGAGTGGCGCAGGAGTCACCAAGGCCGTTGTCCTCGGTGGAACCACCGCTGTTCCCAAGGTGGTTGCTGATGACGCGATCGGTCTTGGCGCGACGGTTACTCGTCTTGGTGGGGCTACGCGTTACTCGACGGCCTCTCTTATCGCAGACTACGCGGTGTCGCAAGCCGGTCTTAGCTGGGACGGCGTGGCGATAGCCACCGGAGAGAACTTCCCCGATGGCCTGACCTCAGGAGCCGCACAAGGCTCGCTGCGCTCAGTTCTGTTGCTCACGAGACCATCCACCCTCGATGCATCTGTGGGTCCGCTGCTTTCGACTCACAAGGATGAGATCCGGACCTTCCGCTTCATCGGCGGAACGGCTGCGATCCAGCCTGCGGTGCGCACCATGGTGAAGGGCTACCTGAACTAGGAAGCCACACGATATCGATTCGAGCAGGGGTCCCAGTCGGGGCCCCTGCTTCGTGTCAGGTGACCGAGGCCAGTAGCGGCAGCACTTCGGCACGCATGCGCGCGGCAAGCTCGACGAGCGAGTCGCACTGCTCGATGAGTTCGGTGTTGCGCGAGCCCTTGCGGCAGAGCGCCGCCAGTTCCTCGGCGACTTGGGTCAGTTCGGCGATTTGGCGTTGGTTACCGTACAGCACGTGCTCCAAAGCGCCTTGCGGGTCGCGCTCGGTCAGCGCGAGGGTGTGACGCATCATGGATTGCATCGAGGCGTAAATGCGGCTTACGAGCGCATCGGACACGTCGCCAAAGAAGCCCCCGTTGTGCGTCTCGAACACCACCATGTCGCGGATCTCATGCAGAAGCGAGTGAACCTGGTAGAACAGGGTCGTCTCGGCTACTTCGGCCTTGAAGGTCGTGGTGAGCTCGGGGTCGATCTCCCCGTCGAGCAGCATGTTGCTCGTGATGCGATACAGCTTGCGGTACTCGTCGAGCTTCTCGACGTACTCGGACAGACGGCGGTCGATGAGGTCCGCGTAGTACATGCGACGCAGGATGTAGTCCTGCTTGACCGAGGAGATCTTGGCCACGATCACGCCGAAGAACGACAGCCCGAGCACCACTTCGACCCCTGCGAACAGGCGCGCTATCCCATCGGGCCGAATGTCGCCGTAGCCAAGCGAGGTCAGTGTCACGACGCTGAAGTACAGTGCATCACCGATCCCCGGCGAGGCACCGTTGTCGTAGGTGAACACGAGCGTGCCGGGCATGGCGCGTTCCAGGCCCCAGTACAGAAAGCCGAATCCGACAGTGATGCCGAGGAGCGTAAGCAAAAGTCGGGTGAGCGAGACTTCGTTGATGAGTCGCAGGATGGTGCGCATCAAATATCCTTTCGTCAGTGCATAGCGTATCGCAACCACGCCTCCCGCTGACAACGATGCCGTGGTATCCTACGCGCGTCCGCACCGCCGCCACGGCTTCAGGAGCGCGATCTTCTTTCATGAGTTCCACCGAATCCCGAGGGACGACCGATCCCTCGATCCCGGCAGCACCTGCCGAAGAATGGATCTTCTCCGAGCGTCCTGAGCATCCTGAAGAGGCCTGCGGCGTCTTCGCTGTCTACGCTCCTGGTCAGGACGTCGCCAGACTCACCTACTTCGGGCTTCACGCATTGCAGCATCGCGGCCAGGAGAGCGCCGGTATCGCGGTCGGTGACCGTGAGACCGTCACGGTGACCAAGAACCTCGGCCTTGTGAGCAAGGTGTTCAAGGAGTCCGATCTGGACTCGCTTACCGGCGACGTCGCCATCGGGCACACCCGCTACTCCACAACCGGTGCCTCGACATCGTGGGAGAACGCCCAGCCGCACCTGTCGGCCATCGGGACCCAGATGATCGCACTGGCCCACAATGGGAACCTCGTGAACACGACCGAGCTTCGCGACTCGCTCAAGGATCGGGGTGTACGCTTCCGGTCCACCACCGACTCGGAAGTCATCGCGACGCTTGTGGGGCACTTCACGCAGGCCCACGCCCACATCCGCGAAGGTATTCGCGAGACCATGAAGCTCATCCGAGGCGCCTACGCTGTGGTGATCTCCACCGAGGAAGCCGTGTATGCGTTTCGGGATCCCTACGGCATACGCCCGCTCGTGCTGGGCAAGCTTGCTGACGATGCAGGCTGGGTGGTTTCGAGTGAGACCTGCGGTCTGGACATCGTCGGCGCTGAGTTCGTGCGCGACGTCGCTCCCGGCGAGATGCTCAAGATCAGCGCGCTGGGTCTTGAGGTCGAGCAGGCGGTTCCTGCCCAAAAGCCCAGCCTGTGTATCTTCGAATTCGTCTATTTCGCCCGTCCGGACAGCCTCATGTACGACTGCACCTTGTACGAGGCGCGTCGTCAGATGGGCGCGTTCCTCGCCAAAGAGGCAGCTGTCGAGGCCGATATGGTCATGGGTGTACCGGACTCAGGCGTACCTGCCGCAGTCGGTTACGCGCAGGCCAGCGGCATCCCGTTCGGCGAGGGGCTCGTCAAGAATCGCTACGTGGGACGGACGTTCATCTCGCCGTCCCAGTACCTGCGCCAGCAGGGCATTCGCCTGAAGCTGAACCCCCTCAAGCATGCGATCGCGGGCAAGAGACTCATCGTTGTGGACGACTCGATCGTGCGTGGCAACACCTCACGCAAGCTCGTGCAGCTTCTGCGTGATGCGGGCGCCGCCGAGGTCCACATGAGGATCACGTCCCCGCCTGTGGTGTGGCCGTGCTTCTACGGCATCGACACCGACACACAAGAGCAGCTCATCGGCAGTTCTCACAGCGTCGAGGAGGTCCGCGACTACATCGGCGCTGACTCGCTCGCGTATTTGTCCCTCGGCGCGCTTGTGGCCTCCACCGGTACGGAGAAGTCCGAGTTCTGCTGCGCGTGTTTCGACGGCGAGTACCCCGTCGCCATTCCCGAGTCCGTTCGACACGGCAAACTCGCGCTCGAACCGGGCTGCGGGTAGGCCGGATACGTGACTGGCGATATCTTCAAGGCACTCGGCACCGGGCTTACTCTCGCCATCTCCTACAACCCGCTGGCCGCGGTGTTCTCGGTTCCGATCGCAGCCGCACTCGTGGGAGTCCGCAAACCGTCCCATCAGCGCTGGGTCTGGGCCTGTTCGGTCGTCGGTTTCGCATGGTTGATCGGCGACGGCCTCAGGGTTTTGGCTCGTACGCGCGACGTCTACGACGGGCTTTCAGGCATGCTCGCCGCCAGCTCACCTGGTTGGGCGCAGTACGTCGTTCTCGGTACCTGGGCCGTCAGCGGTCTGCTGCTGGGTTACGTGCTGCCGGTATGGACCGGCGTGTTCGTTGGGCGTCGCGTCACGCATGGCACCGGCTGGGTCGCTGCGGCCAGCATCGCGGTCGGGGCCACGCTGGCCCTAAGCGCGATCGTGGGATCGCTCGGTCGCTAGAAGCACCGGTTCTCCTCGGCAGGTATGGGTTGAGGGGTGAGGCGAGTTGGAGTCCGAACGGGGCTGCGTGCGGTAGAATGC
>JAHIQC010000405.1 GCA_018902765.1 Actinomycetota bacterium
AACTCCTCGAAGCCCACGCCGAACGTGATCGGGTCGCCGATGCGCACCTTCTTCTTCACGTCCTCGGCAGACATACCGAGGTCGATGAAGAGCTTGTGCATCTTGGTGACGACCTTGCGCTCGTCCTCCTCAAGTAGATGAATCGGCAACCTGCCGAGGACCCCGCGTAGCACGCCGTCGTCCGTGTGGACGTCAACGCGCATGCCGGGCAGGATAGCTTCATCGACGCCGCCGATGGAGCGGAAGGCGATGAAGCCCTCGGGCATGATGTAGGTCACCATGAGGCCGATCTCGTCGATGTGACCGGCGAGCATGACGCTCACCCGACGGCCGTCGCGCTCAGCATCGCTGCCGCGCAGCAGCGCATGGACTGAACCCATGACGTTGGTCTCAACGTCATCAGCAAACGGCGCTAGGTACTCACGCATCGCTGCGGCGGCCTTCTGCTCGTAGCCCGATGGTGACGGGGTCTCGACCAGCTATTTGAACAACTTCTTGGACTCGGTGCGCATGTGACAACCTCCGGTGTAGTGGTCAGGTGCGTTTCAAAGCGCATATGGCGCATCGCACAGTGTATCCCCGAGTTCGGGGTTTTGCGAAAACAGCATCTAGTTCACAGGGGTCAAGCGTGCGCGTTCGCGCGGACATAGGACAGTAAGTCGCTCACACACAATTCTGATGCCCAATGATTCAGGTAGCCCTCATCAAGCGTCCCGTCCTGAAACTCATATACACCCAATGCATCGCGCAACTGCTTCTCGGAACCACCCGCCGCCTTGGCCCACTTGAGCTTCTGAAGGATGGTGTCCTCTGCGGACGAAACCGCAATATCGATACCGAAAACCCTGGTTCGCACGCGTCGGCTGAAGCGACTCAAATCGAAATCGGATTCTGTTAAAGACCAGAAATCTACTTTGTCGCCCGTCCGAGTATTGAGTAGGTTGAACATCCCTCGGGTGTTCAGGGCATCTCTCGCGGCAAGTGAGTCGAAATAGTACTCGTCGGTGTCGAATGCCTGGGCAAGCGCCGAGACGATACGAACATCGACCTCGACCACCAAATCGATGTCATGTGTTGCCCGAGGCTCACCCTGAATACTCGAAGCGAGCGATCCGGTGAGAAGGTATCCCACGCCGGCCGCGTCCAAGGCGGTGACCGCCTCGATCAGCAGTTGCGACTGCGACACCGCTCAAGCCTCTCGATCAGTAGTGCATGTCGTTCACGATCGGTCGCCTGCGGATACATCTGCTCGATTCCAGCTCGCGCGGCATCGTTGGACATCTCAGATAACTCGAACGCTTTAGCGAGACGCTGCTCGGGCGACATGCGCCGCAATGCCTCCATGTATCGCTGCCGATTAGGCATCGACTTAGACTCCATCACCATGCTTCCGACACCTCCGCCTCGAGTCTAGCACCCGACTGCGACATCAGTGAGTCCGACCCATCGCCTCGGCCAGCGCCGCGCCCCACTGGCGGGCACGCTCGAGCTCGCCATCCAGAAGCGGCCCGTAGGTGCCGCCCACAAGGAAGCGCTCGCGCTCCAGGAGCCGCGTACGGCCTGCCGCTTCAAGGCCCTTCTCGATGCGCTTGGTGGCAGCCCCCGGCGAGCGCTTGAGCCGCGTCTCGAACGAGGCAAAGCGGCCCGAGCCTGCTGGCATCGCAGCCAACCAGGCGCGCATCGAGGGATGATCAACGTCCGCTCGCGAGGGCGCATCCATCTTGCCTGGCAGCGTCTTGCGCATAGTGTCGGTGGGCAAGGTGAAGCCCAGAAGCGGCGCGCCGACCACAATGAGCTGCGCTAGCGCCAGCACTTGGTCGGACGCAAGATCGGTGGTGATAGCCTGCGCTCCCCCGCCTAGCCCTTCAGCTATGGCGCTGGCGATCGAGGCGGTGTTTCCCCAGTACGACTCGTAGACTACGACTGCGTTCATCGGTCCTCCAGACCATCGTCTATTAGGCGTGCGCCTTCCGGCGCCAGTCCGCCGTCATATCATCCATCGCCATGACATCCGTCGTCGAGACGATGCCGAGCAGCGCGGTGGGGTCATCAGCATCGACGACGGGAACCCGATCGATGTCGCGTTCGGCCATTTGCGCCACAAGCTCGCCTATGAGAGTGCTCCTGGTCACGGTCAGCACCTCTTTCGACATCACGTCTTCGATCGTCAGGCGCGCCCAGTCCTCTTTGGGAATCGGATCCACATCGTAAAGCCCGACCATGCCGACAAGAGCCCCATCTTCATCAACCACGGGCATGCTCTTGTGGCGCAAGTGCACCATGCGCTCAGTCACGAAGGTGAGAAGTGACTCTGTCGAACGCAGAGTGATGACATCCGGAGTCATGATCGTGCCAACGCGCGCACCCATCATGCGGTCCAGTCGCGTCTCACGGCGCCAACGTTGCTTGTCGGAAACCGAGGTCTTGCCGGCCACCGTGAACGCCACGGCAGCGGCCACGAGCCCCGGGATGATGTACCCCGCACCACCTGTCGTCTCGGCGATGAACACCGTAGCGGCGATCGGCGTGTTATACCCGGCAGCCAAGAACGCCGCCATACCCACGACCGGGAACATCGGCCCAACGGCCCCAGGCAGCACTCCTCGGACTATCACTCCCGAGGTCGCACCCAGCATGATCATGGGGATGAAAATGCCTCCAGCGGCACCGGATGCGAGGGTCGCGATAACCGCGCCTGCCTTGAGGACCAGCAGCCATACGGCATCCGGCGTGGTGTACGCACCTGTCACCAGACCATCGATCGCCGAGTAGCCCGTACCAAGCACGACGGGTTCGCCGAACAGCTTGAGCGCGGCTAGGCCAAAGAGGCCTGTGAGCAGCCCCCCGCTCGCCGTACGCACCCACAGCGGAACGGGCATTCTGCGGGCAAGAGCGCTGAAACCGTGAAAGGATGCCACGAACGCACGCGCCAGCAAGCCAACGCCGAGGCCGATGGCAATCGGGAACAAAAGGTCCCTCGTGCCGAAGGTGTAGCGCTCGCTCACCAGGAACAAGGGCTCCACGCCGAGGAACTGCACGAGCACCAGATACGAGGACACCGAGGCGATCAGAGACGGTATGAGTGCCTCGCGAGTCAAGTCGTCGCGATAGGGCACTTCCAGTGCGAAAACGATACCCGTGAGCGGCGCCTTGAAAACAGCGCTCACGCCAGCTGCAGCACCGGCGATCATGAGCGTGCGCACGTCATCGTCGGTGAATCCGAAACGGCGGATCTTTCGCAGGACGAATGAGCCTATCGCGCCACCCATGTAGATGCTGGGACCTTCCAGTCCGGCGCTACCGCCAAAACCAACCGTGGCGATGGCGGCCATGACCTTGCCGGGGAACGAACGGAAACGGAATACTCCGCCTCGCTCGTGGAACGCCTCGATC
>JAHIQC010000406.1 GCA_018902765.1 Actinomycetota bacterium
AATGCCGATGAACACATCGATGACCTCACGTCTGATCTGCTCGATCAGGTGCTCGCGCCCCGGAAGGCGACGACGACCCGGCAGCGAGACATCGACCGCGTCCGCACTGACTTTGGCCTGCATCGCAGCGGCGTCAAGTAGTGCGTGCCGAGCCCCCAGAGCGGCCTCCAGCGACTCACGCACCTCGTTGGATACCTTGCCCACAGCCGGACGCTCCTCGGCAGACAGGGCTCCAAGGCCTCTGAGTATCGATGTGAGTGAACCCTTCTTGCCCAGATACGCCACACGAACCGCATCGAGGGCAGATAGATCGGCGGCGGCATCGATTGCCCCGATCGCTTCGTCGCGCATCTGCTCGAGATCTTGGATGATGCTCATCTTCGGCGTGCTCCTAGCTCATCTAGTCGAAAGAAACAAAAGGGAGCCGACTCCATCCTTGGAACTTGCCCAAGGACGGGAGTCGGCTCCCGCGGTACCACCTCGGTTGGCCCACTTCTGCGTGGACCCACTCATCGCGATCCATCACCTGAAGGGTGAGTTCACACGCGTGCGACCCTCTCGTCCGCACCGGCCCGGTAACGGGGGCTCCGGCTCACCTACTTGCTTAGGGCATCAGATGCCCAGGCTTTCAGATTGCAGCTGATAGAGTGAACCGCTCGCACCGTCCCCGGAGGTCCTTGCAGTCAAAAGGGACCTCTCCCTGGTCGGCAGACGAATCGTGCGAACGCCTCTCCGTCATAGCCTTCTTGTATCTCGATGAAGACAGCAGTGTAGCATCACGCGCAGAGCGCATCCAACCGCGAAGTGCCCTGCCTAGCGGTAACACCGCAACCACTCGCCCCCTCACGCTCGACGCGATCACCAGGGCCGAATCGGCTCGGTGATTGGCGTCGCCTCGGGTGCGGATCTCTCCGCGTGCGCCCACGGCCACTGCACGATGGAGCACGGGGCGCCCGGCATCGCTCGAGAACAAGATGATGTCCCCTACTCTCGGCCGGGCCCACGGTGTCGCCAGGCATACGTCACCGGGTACGAGCGCCGGCTCCATGGATCTGCCCGCGACCACGGCGGGCCTCACGCCCACCGCCAGCAATGCCGCAAGCGTCCCCAGGAGCAACCACAGGAGACCATCGAGATATCGAGACATCAGTGCACCTGCTCGGCATCCACGTAGAGTGTCAGGCGCACATAATCCTCGGCCAGGTCATTCCCGGCCGATGCCGGAAGCCCGACGGCTACTCGCAGTATCCCCTGCTCCGCCGGAGCGAGCAGGATCGGAGCGGTCCGCAAAGAGTTGAGTGGTCCCTCGTAAAGAACCGTCTCTCCGCGCACGACCTGACAGGTGAGCGCATTGTAGAAATCGGTGATGCCGGCCTTCTTGGCACCGGTGACCACGAGATTCGCGGCCAGGCTGCCCGTGTTGCGCACAACTAGTGTGCGGGACTGCACGCCGCCGGGCGCAAGCGAGTCGATCGACAGAGCCGCACTCGTGGGCTCAGCGGACACCGTCACCGCACCGGCCTTGATGACGCTGTCGGGAACCTGCGCCTGCCCCGTGAAGTAGGCGCTTGCGACCGTGAGGCTGAGCGCAAGCATTGCTCCCACGGCAAACCAGATGAATCTTCGCATGGAATTCTCCAAACGTGAGCTTCGGCGAGGGGGACCTTTAGTGACATGACAGGTCGGCGCCGGCCACGAACAATCATCGCGAAGCACCCTCTCCCGCCGCTTGCCCATCCCTTAACCGCGTTCGCGTTCTGGACGCACGAAGGCCCCGCAACTGGGCGGGGCCTTCGAGAATGTCCATGCCGAGCGAGAAGACCTCTATGCGGGGATAGCGGCCTTCGAGGTCTCGACGATCTTGGCAAAGTTGGCCGGATCGGCGACTGCCATATCAGCGAGAATCTTGCGGTCAAGCTCGATGCCCGCAAGCTTCAAGCCATACATGAACTGCGAGTACGACATTCCGCTGATACGTGCGCCGGCGTTGATGCGGGCGATCCACAGGCGGCGGATCTCGCGCTTCTTGTTGCGACGGTCACGATACACATACTGCTGCGAATGCTGAACCTGTTCCTTCGCGGCCTTATATGAGCGGCTCTTAGCACCGTAATAACCCTTGGCCTTGGCCAGTACTGTGCGGCGCTTCTTCCTCGCGGTCACACCACGCTTGATTCGAGGCATGATCGATCACACTCCTTGCTTTGGTCGATGAACGCCGGCACTAACCGATGCCGAGTTGCTTGCGGATAACCTTCTCGTCGGACTTGTGCACGAAAGAAGGCGAGGTGAACGCGCGCTTACGCTTCGGACTCTTCTTCTCCAAGATGTGGCTCTTGAAGGCGTTGGCCCGCTTGATCTTCTTACCGGAACCGGTCAGCTTGAAGCGCTTCGCGGTGCCCTTATGCGTCTTCATCTTGGGCATGGCTACTCCTGTTCTGCTGCCTCGACGGGCTCGACCTGCGGGGCCTCGACCTCGTCGTCGGCGGACTTCTTGGGCAGCTCCTTTTTCGTCGGAGCCATCAACATGAACATGTTTCGGCCCTCAAGCTTGGGAGCGGACTCAACGATCGCCGTCTCACCGAGCTCACCGGCCAGCCTATCGAGAATCGCCAGACCGCGTTCGGCGTGTACCATCTCGCGTCCACGGAACATGATCGTGACCTTGACCTTCGCGCCGGCATCCAAGAAGCGCACGACGTGCTTCTTCTTGGTCTCATAGTCGTGCTTGTCGATCTTGGGCCGGAACTTGATCTCTTTGATCTCGACCTTGGTCTGGTGCTTGCGCGCCATCTTGGCCTTGATGTCCTGCTCGTACTTGTACTTGCCATAGTCCATGACGCGGCACACTGGCGGGTCGCTGTTGGGAGCAACCTCCACCAGGTCCAGGTTCAGATCATCCGCGATCTTCTGAGCGTCTGATGTGACGAAGATCCCCAGCTGGGCACCGTCGACCCCGATCAGGCGCACGCGCGGCACCCGGATCTTTTCGTTGATTCTCGTTTCCACTGTGCTAATGGGCCATTCACCTCCGTGGTTCGCGGCCCCGATACCGGGCGGACCGCTTTCCATCCTTGAACAAACAAAAGTCCCGCAGGCACCTTGCGCCGACGGGACGAACGGCCGAGAAAGCGCCCTTGGGGGCGTCTCGACTCACTTTCGACCAGACAGCTGCTCTGTGGCGCCGTAAGGTGGGGACCATTCTCGACCCCGGGGAGTCGGGGTCCCGCTTTTCCGGTATTCGATTAGCCTGCGCAGTATACCTGC